>JAPCJV010000234.1 GCA_027886785.1 Nitrososphaerota archaeon
CGCCGTGAACTGACACGACCGCCTATCCGTCAGCTGGGTTATTCGTCATATTTGAATTCAGGGGGGTGTCATGGGGGGGCCGGGGGAAATTTTTGTGGTTGGTTGGAGCCTCCAATCATCCATCTTCAGACTGGTCCACAAAATTTGGGTGAAAGAATTCAAAAATACTTGGATTGTTGCAAAGCTAACGACTATAATTCGTTGCTCGTTACCGAAACACCATATTTCACAGTACTTCTCCTCATTCGTCGGAATATCGAGTCAGGACGTGCTTAACTCCGGGCTATTAGGGATCCCATCGCGTCAGAATACAATTTCTGAAAACTGTAAATTGATTCTTCGAGCGCGTTAAATTTGCATCCTTCAAACACCTCGGAACGTAGTCCCGCGGCCTGCATTTGGCAAATCTCAATGTCTTGCTTTATGACGAAGTCTTGGATTCTCAACATTTCGCTATAATCTGCCGTAGCGGACCACTCATACGCGTAGGTTTCGATTTCCAGCCTCAGCGAATCCGGGGCCGAAGGCCAGACTGCGAGAGTCATCACCCAATCGGGAGTAAATGTGAACTGAAAATTGGGAAAAACGAGAGGCAGCCATTGCATCTGCCTATCCTCGCCAAGGTCCAGCTCCTCGCCGACTGTCAATTTTTGAGGAGCTCCGTCCCATTTGCAGTCTTTCCATTGCAACATCACGTAAGGCCCCTTAATTGTGGTGTGATCCGCAGGCCTGAATTCACGGTAGAAGGCCTTCAAAGTTTCTGGATGCACGGTGGGGCAATGATAACATTCGTTGAAGTTTTCCAACATGCTCTTCCAATTGCAACGTATCTCGTACGGTCCGAGCGAACTGATCCATTTCAAACCCTCAGTACGGTACTTGTCAAACCTCAGAGGAAAATCTGCAAGATAGGAGAGTAAGGACTCGGATTTCGGATCCAGGTTGATCCACACGAATCCTCCCCACATTTCCAGCTTTACGGGGTAAAGAGGATACTCCACTTTGTTGAAAGAATCGTCCTTGAAGTAAGTATCCATGTCCGGGCAGCCAACCAACGAACCATCGAGCTTGTACGTCCACGCGTGGTAAGGGCACTGGATCGCGCGTACATGCGTTTCCTGATCCGCAAGGAGCTTCGTACCACGGTGCCTGCACACATTATGAAATGCACGAATCTTACGATCGTCTCCCATTAGGATTATTACAGATTTGTTCCCAATGTTTCGAATAACAACGTCTCCGGGCTTTGCAAAACGACTTGCGTGACAAATGGCAAGCCATCGCTTGTAAAAAATGTGATCCAGTTCTAGTTCGAAAATCTTCTCGGAGGTGTAGACCTTCGCAGGCAGCGAAAGAGTTTTGTCGAAGGTATGATCGTTGTTCGAGAAATAATCAGTCTTTGCATCCGAGATAAGTTTACCAGCTTCCATTAGCGGCAAACAGCTTCCTGCATCTTACTAATATTCCTTGCACTCCTCTTCCTGACCCGCCGCTGAAACAGTTGTTGTCATTTTTCAATTCTCTCATTTCACTTTCCTCGAGGAATGCGTTTCTGATATACGTGCAAGAACGACCAGGAAGTGAGACCAACAAGGGTTGGGCCTTCATAAACTGCGTCAAAATGTGGCTTGTTGAATTCGCATCGAATATTGTGACATTTATTGCCATAGGAACTGAATTAACGACGCGCAGAAAATTTCTGGAATACGCTGTACTGAGAGCTTCTGAAATCTCAATTAACTGTGGAATGGATACTTTCTATTTTCCATCCTCCTCGTTTTCGCAAGTACGACCTAATTTCAGAAAATGCGAAAATCAAGAAAAGTGAAGCAAATGACCAGACAATGAAATCCAAAACTGCATTTGTGAAATTGAAATAGAATCCACTCGGTCCGAAGTCTATCACATGAAAATTAAGATACCATAATGGCAATCCGTAGAAGATGAAGTGGGTCCCACATGGTAATGAACTGAAACAGCTGTGAACGCTGAGATTCCAAAGAGCAAGAATCCTCCAAGTAAACCTAAGCCTAACAATCTAAGAAAACTCCGCATCCCAAGGTTCAGGCATTGAAGACTAATTCATAAAGATGACTTCGTTACTGAGGCTCAAGGTAATGCACGGAGTTTCGTCTGGCTCCAATCCCGACAGGTTGGGGGGAGCAATCATGATCTCGCCAACAAGGGATAGTTCCTTTTATCCCAAAATTTTTCAGAAAAACTCTCAATAACTTTTAATTGGGCTTGCCTGGACCCAACGAAATTGGCCGTCCACCTTGAGTTCTAAGCCGAAAGCTCTACCAGTCTTTTTGATGACCGCGTTGCTTCTTTTTGGAATCCCAGTTTTTCTGAATCTTTGGTTCGTTTCGGGACTAGCTACTCCCGGGGAATCCACTTCAATTGTCTCTGCTGCCTTTTCATCTTCCTCAGTTACATATCGCGAAAGCAAGGTTTCAACAGTAAGTCAAGCTTGCAATTCCAAGTCCAATGCCGAAGTTGAGCAGGTAGTAGATCCAGTTTTGCACTATGTCTATGAGTTGTGGATGGGATGTACAGGCATCGGGTTCGCGCGCTCGACCGACGGCGGATTCCATTTTGAGCCTGCGATCTCTTTAAAGGAGACTGGAGGCACGGCAAATTCTTGGGATCCTGCCCTAACAGTTTCTTCGTCGGGCATAGTCTACACAGCTTTTATGCGATTTTGGAACGGGTTCACCTTCCCAGTCGTAGAAGCTTCCTTTGATCACGGCAAGTCTTTCTCACAAGTTTCGTTTCTTATTCCGCCAAAGCACAACAACTGGGGAGACCGCGACTTTATCGCAGTGAGCCCGCATGGGAGGATTTACGTGACATGGGACTATGGACCCAGCGCAAAGGCAATCAAGTACATATGCTCCCCCGGGGGAAGCTGCGCGTTCCTCGCGGGAGATCTCAACGCGGTCATCCAATGGTCCGACGATGGCGGAAAGACCTGGAGCAAAATTGTCCCGATAAATCCAAACTTCCCAGCGGGAGGAGGGGATAGTGCACCGCTTGTCGTCGAGCCGAATGGCAGGGTGGACGTACTCTATCAGGGGTACAAAGTCACCAATCCAAAGAATTTTACATTGGCACCTGCTCATCCATTTTTCACTTACTCGCCAGATGGTGGGCAGACCTGGGCAAAGCCGGTCAGGGTGGGTCCTGCACATCCTACGATGGATCTCGTCGAATGGTGGATTGACGGCGCTTTGTCCACGGACGCAGCTGGCAATCTCTATGCGACCTGGGACACTCAAGCTAACTTGCAAGGTACGGGACAAGACATCGGGTGGCTTGCATATTCTATCGATCATGGATTGACCTGGTCCGCGCCGGCTCGTATGACGCCCGACAATGATCATGCGGCTCACATAATCGAGGTGGCGGGGGGAAGCTCGGGACTCGCGTACGTCGGATGGCTCTCGAACAGTTCCTCTGGTCGCTGGACACAGTACATGACCGTGTTCAAGATTGGCATGGGAGTGATCACTCCGATAATCCAAGTGTCAAAGTTCTCGGGAAATCCCAACGTATGGCCCGGGGATACTTTTGGGATCTCTACTCTTTCAGAAAATGACGTGGTGATCAGCTGGGGCGGAGCGATCCCGGGAAGTAATCAAAAGTCGCAGATCTTTACAGCCGTTTTGGATTTCACGTTTAGTTAGCACCTGCCCGCATTAATCTAACACCACGGCATGTCTGTTGTAAGGATTGGATCCCATTCGGCGGCTGCCGACTTTTCCATTAAAATGTCGGGCAAGAAAGCCCAAATTTAGGACGTTGACATTGGACGAGCCCCCAGAGACTCGGACCCCAGACGCGTCTTATGTTAGTACAGCGTAACATTCTCAAAGCAATGCCCTAAATATGAAAACTCACCATCGGAAGTAATAACCTCTCTTCGTAAGCTCAAATTCCAGTTCTTGCTTCCGTGCCCTCACTGACTTCGCAAGATCGAGTACTTCTGCATCGCGCCAAATCTTGAGTTCTTCGGGAGAAAGCAGTTTCTTGTAGGAAGATAATCCGATATCAGAAATGAAAGAATCTAGTTTTTGTCCGGCGTCTTCCCTCAGCTTGGAAGCGGTGTACTCTTTCAGCGCATCGCGAATCACATTTGTAAGATCACTCCCCTCTCTTTTTGCAAGAAGGATCGCAGCATCCATTATCTCCTTATCTTGCTCTCTGAAATTAAGTGGATGGATCCACCGGGGTTTCAA
>JAPCJV010000235.1 GCA_027886785.1 Nitrososphaerota archaeon
AGTTAGGGCAAGTGCTGCATTGATCAAGCTGGGACCTAGGGTCGCCGCAACCGCGAGCGCCATGATGATTGTGGGGAAAGCGAGAAACAGATCGCAGATCCTCATTATAGCTTCTTCGATGAAGCCGCCGATGTATCCCGAGATCATCCCGAAAACAATTCCGATTATTGCTGAGAGAAACACTATGAAGAGCGGTATGCCAACGTCCACGGGCAGCGCGGCGAGTACCCTGGAGAAGATGTCTCGACCGGCAAAGTCCGTTCCAAACAGATGCGATAAGCTGGGGGGTGCATTGGTGTTCAACAGGGCTTGTCCCGTTGCACTGTAGGGAGCTATCGCGCCATTCGTTAGGACGTACAAAGCTCCGACGACGACGAACAAAATTACTGCAACAGTTCCAAAGCCAGTGAGCCAGCTCGAAAAGGCGAGCTTCCAAAATTGTGAAAGGGAACTGCGTATTTTGGAGCTAAAGGACCCACTATTAGCTGTCGCATCTTTTCTCTTTTCTTGTTCCTCGACAACGGTCAAGCTTGTGAACTCGCACTCCCCAGAGCAATCCTCGGATCCAGAACGGAATAGATTACGTCCGCCCCAAAATTGGCGATCACGACGCCGAACGTGAAGAAGATCACGATCGGGACGATAACTGGGTAATCACTGTTCAAAATAGCATTGTACGCAAACTGCCCAATTCCAGGCCAGTTGAAAATCTCCTCCACAATCACGGTTCCCGACAGCATCCAGCCAAACATTACAGCACTCACCGTAGTGGCATCGATCAATCCGTTTCGCAATATGTGGCGGCGGTTTGCTTCGCCATCTGGTACCCCACGCGCTTTCGCTGATTTTACGTGAGTCGACCATCTGATGTCCAGGACAGAGGACCTCGTGACGCGCGTGATAATCCCGAAGTCCAGGATCGCGAGAACGAGCGCGGGCAAAACAAGGTGCTGGATGCCCGACGCAAGATCAGCCCAGTTTAGGGTAAATAATGAGTCGAGGACGAATATTCCCGTCACATGCGGTGGGGGGTTCAGGGTGAGGGAATACATTCCCCCGGAGGGCAGAATCGGAATTGCAACTGAAAAGATCAGAATCGCGGCGATTGAGCCGAGGTAGTAAGGGGTCGCCCACGCCCCCAAGTAAATCACGCGGATCGCTGAATCGATTTTCGTGCTAAAGTGCATCCCCGCGAAGTACCCGAGCGCTATTCCAAAGAGAATGGTCAGCAGCAAAGAAGCAAGCACGAGCTCGACGGTATTTGGGGCGTACGACCACACCTCGGAGGAGATTGATTGTCCTGTGACTGGATCCGTACCGAGGTTACCACTGAAAATGCTGACGATGAAGTAGTACAGCTGCGCGAGAACTGGGTCCTTCAGGTGGTACTGGGCTTCGATCGCGGCAACAGTGGTAACTCTCGCTTTAGCACCGGCCCACAACGCAGCCGGATTCGGGTTCAAAAGGTGGGAGATGAGAAATACAATCACGACGACCCCCAGCATGATCGCGATGGTGGCGAGGACCCTCTTTCCCAGAAAGGAGAGAAAGTCTTTGAGGTAAACCATTTCTGAGTGTCCGGTCTGGTCTCCAGATTTACGTGTAGTGCACGGTGTTGTAGAACATGAAGTACCCAGCGCATGACCCCGTGGGGTTTGCCACCATCCCGGCTAGGTTTTGCACGTTCACCGTGAGCTGTACGGGGACATAGAGCCAGACGTCGTTGTAGGAATTGAGCATCGTCGTGGTCTCGTTTCTATAAGCTTGCAGCAAGGTGGCGTTATCCGTCGCTCCTGCAGCATTCGACGCGAAGACGGATTCGTTGGAGAACAACACCGGAGCTCCGGTGTAATTGGAGCTTCCTAGCGCCGTCACAAAATCCTGGCTTGCAAAATAATCTTCAGAATAGTATCCGATGCCGAAACCGCTAGTCCCATTCGATCCTGTGGAGAAGAGGTACGCCGTGTATTGGGAGAAGGTCATGGTAACTAAATTCACTTTCATTCCAATGGCGTCTAGCTCATTTGCGATGATCGGAGCTGCCTGGGACTCGGACACTAGATCGGGCGAATAGAGAAAATTAAGGGTGGGAAAGACCGCACCCGATGGATTTAGGGTGGTTCCATTCGGAAGCTTCGCCTGGTACCCGCCCCTAGCAAGATCTTGCGCCGCAACTACCGGGTTGTACGAATACCCAGTGAGACCCTGGACGGTCTGGTTGTAGTTCGCAAATCCCGGTGGTATGGGTCCGATCCAGGTCTGGGCAAGATCGGAGAACACGGCATGGATGATTCCCTTGTAATCGATCGCGTTCGCAACTGCCGCCCTTATGGATATGTTGTTGAAGGGGGAATCGATCCAGGGATTCATGAAAAGAAAGTAGGATGCCACGGCGGATCCAAATTCAATCGGGAGATGCGTGATGTTTACATTCGCTATCCCCTGCAGCGTGGCTAGTCCAGAAATCTCTGATACATCGGTAGCGCCCAGGATCTGCGCTGCCCCGGACTTTAGATCGGCGATCCTGGAGCTTGTCGGCTTGTAGTAAATGATCACCTCATTCAAAATCGCGGGCTGGGTGGCATAATTGGATTGGGACGATGCTAAGCTGCCACCCCAGTAGTTCGTGTTCTTTACGAGTTTGATGCTCTGCCCTTGCACCCAAGAGTTAAGGAGATAAAATCCTGTACCGAGCGCATTGGTCTGCATCCAGGAATTCTTTGTGTTAGCAGTGACTCCTCCATTTGCCAGTACTATTTTCGGATCCACGGCAAAAGAGGAAGGGGCCGTGAGAGTTGCAAGTAGCGCCGAGTAAGACACATTTCCATTATATCCATACCCCAGATGGAGTGCAATCTCGTTTTGATTGATCACTTGGAACGACTGTCGAGGAGTTTGCATCAGCGTCAAATTCGAAGCGGAGGGCGCCGAGTAATTCATTGAATTTAGCGTTGAATCGGAAATATTCGCGCCAGGAGTATTCACCCCAAAGTTCTGCCCGAGGATGAACGAGGGTGCCTGGTTGATTATGAGCGTTCTGTAGAGTGAGTACCACATCGCATAGGCGTTGAACGGATCCCCGTTGCTGAAGGTGACTCCTTGGTGCAGCGTAAAGTTCCAGTTCATCTGGTCGGCGGACGACGTCCAGCTTTGCGCGAGTACTCCCACGTACACGCTGTTGCTGGAAAAATAAGGTGCTACTAGGCCCTGGTATACATTGGAGGTGATCTCGTTCCCTGGGGTGGTGAATTCCACCGCCGGATCCATGGAATCGGGCTGCTGACCCTCCTCGACGACAAGTGTATCAGTCCCGGATCGAGTTGCGGATGAACTTGCAGAAACGCTTGTTGACAACGAAGAAGAGCTAATACTGCTGGCTGAACTCGAAACACTGCTTCCACTCTGCGTCGCTGTCGGCGCACTCGTATTTGGGGTTATTCCTCCCCCCTTGCCGGAAGTGCTGACAAAGTACACCCCGACTCCGGCTACAATGATGATTACAATTATGATAATTACAAGAACAACGGTGCTGATTCCAATTGTAGGTTTCACAGGTTCAGCTCTTTGACTCCCGCGCTAATTTTTGCTTATATGGTTTGCCTTGATTTGCATCGCACTCTGTTAAGTTTCAAATGAAAAAAATCTTGAAAAGCAACTGATGCCCTAAAGATTCCTCCGGGTCAATAAAACAGGACAGCAAAAGGCTTTTCTTGAATTACTTTTTGTGTTGACCCTGTAATATGAAACCGCCTACTATCACAGAGTTGCGTGAGACAGCAAATGCACTGGGCTTCCGTGTAAATGAAAATGAATTAACCAGTTTCTCCCGTTGTATCGAGAACGACATTCTCCCGGCTTTCAATGAACTGGAACAAGTCGACGAACCAAAACTGCGTGCAGAAAGCGCTTCAAGAGATCCCGGTCGCTTTCCGTTACCGGATGAGAACCGGTTCGGAGGCTGGGCCTGGAAATGCAATGTAAAGGGAAAACCAGGCGGTATTCTGACGGGAAAGAGAATTGCCCTAAAAGATAACGTGTCCCTGGCTGGAGTTCCCATGACCAATGGAACCGCCGCGATGAAGGATTTTGTCCCCGAGATCGATGCGGAAGTGGTGAGGCGCATCCTCGCCGCCGGTGGAGAAATTGTGGGAAAGGCGACAAACGAGAATTTTTGCTGGACGGGAGGATCTTGTACTTCGTTTCCCCAGCTCGTACTAAATCCCCGCGACCCAAAG
>JAPCJV010000236.1 GCA_027886785.1 Nitrososphaerota archaeon
ATTAGGGAAATAGGAAACAAGAACACGATGTCGGATGCTGAAACGGCCATTCAGCTGGCCAAAGCTGCGATTTTGGGTGCATGGAGTAATGTACAAGTAAATCTTGAAAGTTTAGATGACCAGGAATTTTTTGAAAAGAAGAAAAGAGAGCTGCGACCGATGGTCGATGAAATCAAATATTCTTAACGTAAATCAAAAATTTTGAAATTTGCGTTTCTTGTCCAGGCAAAGTAGGATTCTAAAATGGATGGAAGTTTAATCGGGGTTTTCGGCTCGAAAGAAGATCTGAAATCAGCATTTCTTGCATCGATCGGAAAAAAGAGCGAAACTGAAGGAATAGTAGTTTATCAACGGAACGATGCGGGAAGAAAATTTTCTCTTCTGGACGACGCCTCTTTCCCGGATAAGATTCAGGGGTACTCCAGGATAGCGACCATCGCGGATCACGCTCTCTACCTCTTTCCGAATGAGGGAAAGCTTCTTCCAAGCGATGGAGAGCTGGCAGTACTTCTAGACTCGGTCGGACTGGTTGGAAACGTGGTCGTTGTCGATGGAACACAGCCCAACATTACCGGTGTAGTGAAATCGTCTTTCAAAGGCTTGAGCTTGTCAAATTTCCCGATCGAGGAGCGGTCGGCAAAGTCCTCCGTAATCGATTTCTCGCAGGTGAAACCGCGCTCGGATTATCTCAAAGATCAACCTCTAGTATACATCGATCGAGCCTTTAACGTGAAAGGAGTGGGACTCGTGGTACTTGGATTTGTTTTGTCGGGAAGCATCTCTGTCCACGATAAATTGAGACTTCTGCCCTCTGAGTCCGGAAAAGTGGCGGAGATCAAAGGGATTCAGGTCAGCGACGAGGACCAACAAAAAGTAGGCAGAGGGATTCGGGTGGGGCTTTCTCTGAAAGGAGTGGAATTGAAAGATCTCTCCAAAGTTTCTTGGCTTGATGGCGGATCTCTGAAAACCGCTTCCAAAGTGGAGTTTCAATTTAAGCAATCCAACTATTACAAGCAGCCCACGATCGATCGGGATTTGCATATTCAAGTCAACGGCGAAATTTTAGTCGCTTCAATTTCCCAGGGTACTTCTCCTGTCTCAAGAATTGCCAAATTAAGTTCTGAGATTCCCGTCTGGGAGGGAATGCCCCTAAGTGTTCTGGATCTGAATTCCAAGCTTCTCCGCGTGGCAGGAGGCGGCCTCGTGAGAGGATGATATAGAGGACAGCATAAGCTTCTAATATAGCGATGCGCGATCCTTTCTCTCATGCAGACCGCGACACAGAAAATTGTTAGGTTATCGCCTTTAGCCATTGACCGCGTAAAAGAATTCATGGCCAAAGACAAAGACCAAGCCAATGGATTGAGGATTTTTGTCCAGGCTGGAGGGTGCTCAGGTTACCAGTACGGAATGGTCCTAGAGCGAAATGCCCACGGTGATGATATTTCGTGGACTGAAAACGGAGTCAACGTGTACATCGACAATCAGTCGGCCAAAATGCTCGAGGGTGCGGAGATCGATTTTGTCGAAACAATTCAAGGTTCCGGTTTTAAGATCAGCAACCCGAACGCGGTTTCTTCGTGTGGCTGCGGCAATTCGTTTGATACCGCTGAAGGCGGCCACTCTCACTCTCACGGCGAGGTCGAGGAAGAAGAGGCCGGCGGCTGCGCGTGCGGTTGCGGCGGACACTAAGCACTATTTAGCTAACGATTATTCTCTGTTTTCTGGATGTACCGCAAGTACTCTTTTTCCAGAATCTCTTCAAACTTCTGAAAGTAGAGACGGGTAGCCACGGGCATCGCATTCAGGTTGGACTCGACTGCCTCGATCACGTACCTGAACGCCCTTTTGGAAGCTTTAAGCTCGAACTTCATGGGCAGCTCTCGATTCTGAATCACGGAAATACTGTTACGAAGCTCCTCCGTCGGACAGCGGACTTTAGAATCAGTCTCAATTTTTTTGTAAAAGAATGCAAGGATTCTAGGATCCAATCCATTCTGAGCGTCTTGAATGTTCCGGACTAGCTTGTCCAACACACGGTCTTCGACATTCCGAGGAGAATTTGCGGACAATTCAGACACCAACAGTTTGGGATAGCAGAATCTGCGCTATTGTTGAGTGTAGCCAACAAATACAGCTCAAGTGCTGAAAATTTGTTCTTGCTTTTCGGTAGTGTGTGCGTAAAATAAAACATTGAAAAGAAATCCTTTAGAAAAAACTGCGAGTTTCAAGTTTTGAAAACCATTTTGAAAAAATGGAAAGTAATTTCTTTCGGATTAGGTCCGATCGGAAGTGCTATCGCAAAGCTGGCTTTTTCGCGAAAGGATCAATTGGAAATAATTGGAGCAGTGGATCCTAACCCTGAATTTGTTGGAAAGGATCTTTCCGAAGTCGCTGGAATCAGTGAAAAGACAGGAATTAAGATCTCCTCCAATGGAAGGAATTATTATCATGAGGCTGATGTTGTTCTTCACGCTACAAGCTCTTTTCTTTCTACCGCAGAATCTCAATTGCTAGAGATCTGTGAAAACGGAGTGGATGTAGTTAGTACCAACGAAGAGCTCTCGTACCCGTGGTACAGCCATAAAGAAATCGCAGCCCGCATTGATGCTACCGCTAAGCAAAAAGGGGTCTCGGTACTTGCAACTGGGGTGAATCCGGGATTTGTTATGGACGCTCTAGCAATTACTCTGAGCGGTGTGTGCGCGAAGGTATCTGAGATTAGAGCTACTAGAATCCTAGATGCAACCAAGAGGCGCATTCCGTTCCAAAAGAAAGTCGGAATCGGACTTACAGCCGCAGAATTCGAGGAAAATGTGCAGACGGGAAAGTTCGGTCACATTGGTTTGCCAGAATCCATTGCCATGGTCTGCGATTCTTTGGGTCGTCGGGTAGACCGGATCGAGCAACATATTTCTCCAAAAATTACTGATATTGCGATAAGCACTGATCATTTCGGAATAGTGAGCCCCGGTCACGTGATTGGATTAATTCAGGATGGAGAAGGGTTTTCGGGCGGGAGAAAAGTCGCGCAGTATCACATCGAGATGTACGCGGGAGCAAACGATCCCTACGACGAGATCGAGCTACTGGGTGAACCGAACATCAAATTACAAATTCCAGGTGGGACTCCAGGCGACATTGCAACTACTGCGATTGTCGTGAATTCAATCCCAAGGGCGATTGAGGCGCAGCCAGGTCTTTGGACAATTAAGGATCTTCGCCCAGCGAGCAGCGTTCTGGCTTAGGGACGCATTCTTCGGTAAGTATAGATCAATATCCCTGCGACGATGAATGAAATGAAGTAACTGAAATCCGCACCCTGGAACAAGGCTGAGGAAAGCGGAAAGACATAGCCCGTCGGCCAGGACATGAAGGGTACAGAAATAAGAATGGATAGTCCGTAGATTCCCAGCGCTCCGAAATCCCAGTTTCTTGCTCTTTCCGTGCTGAGGGTGGTGGTTCTTTTTACTACAAAGAAATCCACAAGGATGATCGCGAGCCAAGGAGTTATCCAGTAATCCAGTATCAGCAGGAAATTCTGAAAATTCGCTGCAAAATTGGCTCCGCCAATGAGAGACAAAACGAGCCCCACTATTCCTCCTGCGACCACGGTTTTCCATCGCTTTGTTTTGACGTCCAACACAAGAGCGGAAAGCGAATTTGTGTAAATGTTGAGTGAGTTCGCGGCGAGTACGCCAAGAATCAACCCAAGTAGCACTACGTACCCCGCATTTCCAGAAAAAGTTCTAAGTGCCCCAAAATAGTCCGAGCTCTTAGTGATCGCCCCAACCAATGCACCCAGCGCTTCTACTGCAAACGATGCAATTGCTCCTCCCACAAGGGTGTAAATCGTTACTCGAGTCTTGGAAGTGGAATCAGGAAGGTATCTGGAGTAGTCCGAAGCGTATGGAGACCAGCTCATAATGTATGAGAAAGCCACCGCGAGCGTAGTTCCTGCAGCGCCAAGTGTGAAACTAAAGATTCCGCCGGTCGAAGCAGTGGCGACTTTTCCCAGATCGGGAATCGCGAGCACAAAGACGACCAGAAATAGAATTCCAAGAACAATAGACATGATCTTCTCGAAAAGATGAATGAAATCGTGACCAAATATCCCGATTAGTACCTGAACTACAACGAGTAACACCGCCGCTGCATAGTAGTTGATAGAACTGTCCAATGCCTGTATAGCAAGGACTCCCAGAATGGTGTTC
>JAPCJV010000237.1 GCA_027886785.1 Nitrososphaerota archaeon
TCACTGTACTGCCAAGAAAGTGCTATACCAAAAACAGCACTTCCTATGAAAAGGGATAGAGGAAACATCCAGTAGCTCGTGGAAGCCGAAGCGAAGGCTGAAGAGACTCCAAAAAACGATACACCTGAAAGGGGAAGAATTACGAGCCCGAAGAGCAGAAAAGGGATTAATGAGAAAATAAGAAATTTTTCAAAACGGGAGAGTTTTCTGGTAAACACTCGCCTTGCATAATATTTCTCGAATAAGATCCCGAGAATACCAAAGACTATGACTGCCACGAAAGTCGCGATGATTAATCCCAATTGCCCCGCAAATTCGCCCAGCGCATTAACTGAGGGTTCCTGGATGGAGGCTGGAATAATTTTCAGAAAGCCCTCCAACGCGGATTCTGGAGGATAAGGTACAATGTTTCCGAGTCTCAAGATGAATAAGAATCCAAGCGAGATTAGACCCGCGATGGCTCCCCGTGAAAACGGGCGGAACAAATCGGATCTAAAACTTACCAAAATAGCTCGGCCAACCAATCGATTAGGACATCATATTATATCAAGGTGTTTTCCATGCGTTTGCCTCTACGCATATGGGTCTCACAGCAATAATAGAAATGATTCACGGTTGTGAGACTATTTTACCGCATTGCCTAGTTTGTTACAAATCTGTTCCAGATTGTTTGGGCGCCGGCGCTAGCTTCAGGTCAAGCTTCTTCGAAATCTCATCGAATACTTCCAGATGAGCCTCGAGCCAAGGACTCAAGAAATAGGTCAACCCATAGTGATCTCCCTGCGAAGTCACCAAAGCATTTCTTTTCAATATCTCAATGTGATGCTGTACGGATCTGTATTCCAGCGAAAGTCTGGTGGCGAGCTGGTTTAAGTTGCCGGGTCGGTTTCTTATCTCCTGAATGATCCTCGCGCGATTTTCCCCTCCCCTGGCCCCTCCCAATAGATACCATAGCAACCGGCGGAGCTCCGGGTCGTCGGGCATAAGCCTGAAACTGCCCCAATTTCCTATTTAATAGTTGAAATCTGTATTTTGAAGAAACTTAAGAGATCTTGAAAAAGGGTTAAAGCGCATTGCGGCTGAATCCGGACTAAGCAGGAATTTCTCGAATGGAAGCCATGATGGAGATCGCAGTTATTCTGGCGATTTTGAACTCTGTTGTTCTTGCTTTTCTCATCGGCATTTATGGAAGAATTGCGCGGAAAACCAGAGCGGGATATTCCATTGGTTTGATGATCTTTGCGTTATTTTTGCTGGCTCAGAATCTCGCCACGGTTTTGTCCTACGTAATGATGTCTCCATTTTTCGGAACCGAAGCGCTCCCGTTCTTGACGAGCATTTCTGCTTTAGAGTTCGCCGGCTTAATCGTCTTAGCGAAGATTACCTTCTAAAGCCTCCGGAAAATGAATGCCCTAATCATCGGATGACCGATGATGAGGATTTAGTAATGTCTGATTTCTATGCCTTGACGATTAGCGCTAACACGCTTTCAAGTTTCTCTGTTGCGAAAGATTCATCTCCAATAAGGGAAGAGATTGCGAGAAGATTTTGAGCCACTTGCCTACCCTTTAGTGTCAGCTTGAACTCCATTTTTCTGACTACGCCGTTTTCAGTTAATTCACGAGTGATCTGTGACTCTACCAGACCAGTATTTTGCAAAAGCATTTTTTCCTTATTCCAAGTAGAACCACTGATCCCGACAGCCTGCAAAATCTCTATGGACGATACCTTTCCTCTGACCAAAAGTGCAAGGAGAATTTTGGATTGAATTTCGGACAGAACCGGTTTTTGCATCCAACGGCAGTTCAAGGAGTTAGGCAATAAAGCTTTAGTTGAAAAACTGGCCTGCGATTTTTTCTGAAATAATAAGATCTAGGCCAATCGATGAAACTAAATCAAATTCGATTTTGGCCAGCGCAAAGTTTTGATTTTGTCTTGTCTTGGAGAAAAATTCAGTTTGGTGGCTTCTCTGGAAGAATTTGAGAAATTCATCATAATTTTCGTTAAAGATAACATGCAGAAATTATGCTCAATGCAATAATGATTCTATCAGTTCGGAAAAAAGGGCGACAAATTATTTTTCAGATCAATTTTTCCGAGCTCTAAAATTAGAAATGAAATTTCAGTCTCAAGAACAAGTATTCTATCGCTTCGGAGTCTTTCACTCCACGCATGAATTAAATAGGCTAAAAGCTGAGAAATAGAAAATATGTCGCGCAAGTCTAGAAATAGAGACATTAGCGCTAGACGGCGGAGAAAACAGGAAAAGGGTTTACCGTGGTCGTATATCGTCCCTGCTATAATTGTTCTTATCGTCATTTTACTTGCCGTTTATGTTGAGAGGGGTCAAACGACTTCTCCCATTATTCCTGCTGGGCCTCTGAATTTTCCGTTATCATGTTTACCGAATGAGTCCCTCTTTTTTCATATTCATCCATTACTACGCATAGTTATTAATGGTCAAAATGTTACGATTCCGGGAGCCATAGGGATAAAAAATGCGGTACCGGTTGGACATTCGACTTGGGGTGAAGTTTATGGCGGCAGTACTAGCTCTTGTTTTGAGCCGGTCCACACTCATGACTCATCCGGAGTCATTCACATTGAATCTCCCACCAACACCAATTACACTTTGAATGATTTCTTCAATATTTGGGCGCAAACGTACGCCTATGCCCTTGTCAATAATACCCAGCATCCGATTGTATTCAACACAAGTGATATCCTTGGGTACAAGACCAGTAGCACGGAGAAGTTGGTTGTATTAGTGGATGGACATTCGTCTACTGAATACGGGTCTCTAGCTCTAAACACCCTAGATTATTGCTCGGCGATCACCAATGCCACTTCGTCTCCTTGCGAACCGACCGCAGTTGGAGCACCTGCCTGGAATGGTGGTCAGTCAACGTACCCCTATGGGACGGGGCACATTGTCGTAATCGAATACGGCCCGCCGGGGACGGTCGGTTAGTCCAAATTCTAAGAATCCTTAATTTTGGACGCCAGCTCAGCTGCTATTTCTGATCGAGATTTTCCCCGAGTATCTATTCCTTCGTTTCGGGCAGCGACAAGCAGAGGATCATCTTCAGAAACGGGGCTTGCAGACGCGCCCACTTGTGGCGCCGCAGTTACGGGAGTTTGCATCGTCGATGAAATGGTACTGGAGTTGTTCACTGCACTAATCTCGGAATTGATCGCGGTAGTAAGTCCTTTTCTGGCATTGTCAAATTCTTTTCTTGCAGCTCCAAGCGATCGAGCAAGTTGCGGGATCTTTTTGCTTCCGAAGAGGAGCACTATCGCTCCCACGATCAGGATCCAAACAACTGGATCATCCCATGCCATTTCCTAGATATACCACCAATAGAGTAGTTGAGGGATTTATATTAGAATAGCTAGAGAATGTTTCTTTCTAGTCTCCGATAGCTGAGGCAAATTCTTCTCTCAATCGGGAATCGAGAGGTACTCGCATTTTGCTAATTTTAGAGACGGGAAGATTTGGGGATTGAACGCCCTCGTTGGCTTTCGCCAAATCTCTTTCCAAAGAGGGACAGAAGCAAAAAGTACCACCAATAGAGCAAAGTTGACTCCAACGAATATGAAATACTTGATTGGCTGCAAGCTTTGCTTGTTCAATTTAACTGCTGGGAACCCACGCATAATCCCCCCAAAATTCCTATCCTAAAATTGGAGACTGAAGCTATCGGATTTTTGCTTTGCCCTAAACTGGCGCTGTTAGTATCGTATCGTAAAACATCAGCTCGAACTCGTGGCTCAGACGTATAGCCCGGATAATGAGTGAACGTTCAATAGATGATGTATTGAAGCGCTCTAGTAGGATATTATCCACCGGAATAACATGCACGCCGATTTCATCATGGATCGTAAAAAACGCGACCTGTTCGAGGCTCAGTCCATAGTTGCGCCGGAGTGCGGGTCCGACACGGGCACAAATCTGTACGAAGATATCTTCACTGGCGCTAACAGCTGCCAGCTTTTCGCCAGGAGAACCGAATGCCAGCATCCAGTAAAAGAAGTTGGTGAGGGCCATACAGCCAACGACCGGCTCCACTTTGTCAAAGTCAGTGCGGGATAAGCCGAGAGCTTCACCGAAACGGATGAGGAGTTTGTAGCCTCCGATTTTGGGCGTGAGTTTGGAAATTAGTAACTCCTGTACTTCCAGATCGCTTGTTCTGGCGATTGCGAGTGCATCCAGA
>JAPCJV010000238.1 GCA_027886785.1 Nitrososphaerota archaeon
ATTAGGATCTATTAGTTCGACATCCGGAGCAATCGAATTTTTTATCGCAATACTTACCTTCACGCCGAACAAACCCATTTTCAAAAGAACGTCAGTGGTAGCCCTACGAACTATGCGATCAGCTGTTTCTCCACTCTTTGGCACTACTCCAGCCACGTATTTCTCAAAGTGAGCTCGCTCGCTTCTCAACTTTCCGGAAATTGTGATTTCCACACCCAGGGCACCCGCATTCATCATCGAGTTCATAGCCCAGATCGCAGCGCGCCTAAATGCAGTACCACGAATAACCGTTTGGGCAATTCGAGAGCACATTATTCGAGGATTGAGTTCAGGTACTTCTTCCTCTACAACTGAAATCTGAGGATTTGGCAACCCAAATCGTTTCTCAAGTTTTTCAGTCAGATCTCGAATTCCCATCCCTCTACGCCCGATAACAAGACCCGGTCTCTGCACGAAAAGTGTGATTCGCGTGCCCAAAGGCGAAGTGGTAATGTCAACACCACCATAACCAGCTTCGGTCAAAGTTTGCTCCAAAAATTCATCGATTTCGGCGTTGCGGGCAAACTTGTTCATTACTTTTTTTGTGGTTGTGATGGTAGTGGTGGACAAGATTCTAAGCCTCGGTCGCCACGACTTCAATATGGACGAGCGTATTGAAAGAAGGAGACGATCGTCCTTGAGCTCGCGGCGTATATGCGCGAATAATGCGACCCCTTGCAGCGGAGGCGTGGATAATTTTCATGCGATCGAGGTCTCTGCCTTTGAATTCGGCATTCGCCTCGAGATTGTTCAAAACGTCGAGCACTTTCGACGCAGCCTTGACAGGGTAGCCACCGGCGTGAAACCCATTGATTTCGGATCTGTGAGCCCCACCTCGCTTAAACCTCTTGAAGGAGACCGCAGCTTCCTTTTTTTTCACTGCCTCAAGATAACTCTTGGCATCAACCAAGAACATTCCCTTAATCGCGTGGCACACTTCTCTTGCCGTTTTTGGAGATACGTCTACCTCTCTCCCGCTTGCTCTGATGTGAAGAAGAGGGTCATAACTCTGGAAGGCGTATCTGAATAACGGCAATGCCGGGGAAACACTTGTAGAGAAGGGACGTTCGCTCTGCTGTGGATAAATACCTTGCTGTATCAGATGAATGAATAAGATCTTGAGGTACTTTCTGTTTTCATTATTTCAAAGGAACGTACAAGCTGGATCGAGACGCGCCGATTCCCGGAGTTCCATGTACGACTTTCTTGTTAGTGATCACGTACTCGCCAATATAATGCCCCACCATTTCCGGTTTTATTTCGAGAGGGACAAATTCCTTTCCGGAGTGGACTTGAATGGAGAGACTCACCATGTAAGGTAGGATGACCATATCCCGCGCATGAGTCTTTATGGGATTTTTGATTTTGCCATCCTTTGCCAATCTAGTTTCTTCAATGAGTTTCTTTTTCTCATCAGAGATTCCCCGGTTGAGAGATCTTCTCTGCCTCGAATGCAGAAGACCCAGGAAGGAATCGAACGACATTCCTTGCAACTGCTCTATCGAAAATCCTCTGTACTTGAATTCTTTAGGCATTTATTCTTCTATCACCTTGATAGATTCTCCACGCGTGGAATCCTCTTTCGGCCCGTCTTGCGCGGTGCGATGTGTCCAACCTTCCTTCCAGGAGGTGCGTTCCTCGAAGTGGAGGTAGATTTGCCCGGATGCTGATGTCGCCCGCCACCAAATGGATGGTACACTGCGGCCATTGCAATACCTCTCATACGAGGATAGGCTTTTCCTTTAGATTTCATTAGATGATATTTTGCACCAGCTCGCAAGAACGGCTTGTCGGTTCTGCCCCCTCCACTAACAATCCCTAAAGAAGCCCTACACCTTGGAGAAAGGAACGCCGTCCTGCCTGATGGCATCCTGATCGTCGAACCTTGAGGAGTGTTTGCAAAGAGAATCGCGGACTCTCCGGCTTGTCTCACGAGTTTTCCCCCGTCGCCCAAATATCTCTCAATATTGCAGATGGAGCTGCCTTCCGGAATATTCGCGAGAGGCAAAATATTTCCTGTTGTCACGGCTGCTTGAGGGCCTATTTGGATCTGTGAACCGACAACAGTTCCAGCAACTGCTGGGAGGTAAAATCTCTTGCCAGAATAATCGACTTCAGCGAGAGGATATGCTCTTCCTCTCTCATGAACTATATCGAGAACTTTCAATTCCGCAGTCACACCTTCAGGAATGAAAGGATAACGAACCTTCGCAAACTTTCCAATTTGGGGAGCTCTATACTGAATCCCACCTTTACCGCGATGCCTCTGGAGAATTCTTTTACCCATAATTTACACCAAGCCGAGCTTTGAGGCAAGATCTGTTGCGGAGCTCTCGGGCGCCAGCCGCACGAAAGCTTTCTTACCCACAATTGTGATCGCAGTGTTCACCGACGAGACTTTTACCTGATACAATGTTTCAATTGCGCTCTTTATTTTCGGTTTCGATGCCTTCCCATTAACGAGAAAGCAAAGCTTGTTTTGTCTTTCAATGATGTCAAAAGTTTTCTCCGTGACATAAGGTCTCAAGACAATTTTTAGGGCGTCTTCAGGATTCATTCTAATTACCGCCAATATTCAGAGCGTTTTTGGAGATGCGATTGAGGGAACCCTTGGACCAAATGGTTAGTCTGCCTGGAACCGATCCAGGCGCTAAATCCAGAACAGAGAGATTGGACGATTGAACTATTTTCAACCCTTCAACGGATCTTACTGTACTGCCTAACTTAGAGCCCGCAGAGACTACAATGAGAGGACCGACTCCCGGTCTGATTCTCCTTGATAAATCGGACGCGACTTTTTTCGACCGATTGCTTGCACGTTCCAAATCCTTGTCAGCACCTATGGTATCGAGGAATTTTTTCAAATCGCGAACTTTAGTGATATTTTCAATATCGTCGCTCACGACTATTGGGAGTTTCGAGGAAAATTTGTGTCCCCTCTTCGATACCAGTTCCTGATCCGCGGTTGCAGCCATTGCAGAGGCGAGGGCCAAATACCTCTCTTTCTTGTTTACCTCTTTTCTGATAACTTTCTCTGATCTGGGAGGATGTGGCATTCTTCCGTGCACCGTGCTTGCTACGGCTCCAGCCATTCCTGATTTGGAATAACGCTCCCCCTTTACTCTCGGGATTCTAGAGATACCCCTGCCCGTGGGAGGATGACCTGATTCTGCACTTGTTCTTTCCCCCGCGAGAGGATCTCTACCCTGCCGCTGGACGGTGTGCGAATTTAGGGCAACGTAAACACGATTTATGACATCCTGCCTAATCGGAGTTTTGAACACAGACGGAAGACTTACAGATTCAGTCTCTTCTCCTTCAAGGTTCAACACTTTTGCCTGAAATTCCAAAATTTCCTCACACCACAGAAAATTTACTTTTGCTGAGCCGCTGCAGCAATCATCGGAACCGCTCTGCCGGAAACATTTACTTCCACAACTTTCGGAACCAAGATCTTTTGTCTCCGGGGATACAGAGGCATTCTGAGATCGACTAACCTTTTGATGGGTCCCGGTACCGAGCCGCGGACGATTAGGTAATCTCCCCTGACCTCTCCAAAATGCGGAAATCCACCAGAGGGCGTTATCGGATTCTGTTGAGCGTTCGACACAGCAAGAACGCGCTTGTTCTTATCGATTCTCTGATGGAAGCCCATTTGTCCAGCCCGGGGAACAGTGTACATGACCGTTGCCGGATGCCATGGACTGATGACTCCCACTTCTCTTACGGTTTTCCTCGATTTGTGTTGTTTTCGTTTTACACCAAACCGGGTAATTACTCCTTCGAATCCTTTTCCTTTTGTAATTCCTATCGAGTCGTAATAAGACCCTGGCTTGAAATATTCAATTGCGCTGACGGCCTTCCCAAGAACCCCTTTCAAATATTCAAACTGAGCTTTCGGATTTCCGCCTGTCACCAAGACTTCTTGAATTTGAGGAATGTCATTTGAGAGTCCAGTATCGCTTGGAGTGATCCCGACTATAGCTGCAAAATTTACCACCTGGTCCAAAATACCTTCCGTTTTTTTCAACCCTACTTCGGAGGATTGAGAGTTTTTTGCATCTTTGGAATAGGACAACCTTTCCCTGATTTCATCCGACAAATTGTCCGCAAAA
>JAPCJV010000239.1 GCA_027886785.1 Nitrososphaerota archaeon
CGGTTAGTAAGATCGAGAACACTTACCACTGGATTTATCGCAGTTATTGTAATAACAATAATCTTCACCTCGGACGCAGTTACCGGGACTGCGCCAAATCTAATCACTAATTCCTATTCATTCCAGACTCCAGTTACTGCGGGAGGGTTCATGTCCGATCCGTCCGTTGGCACAACTGGGGTCTCCGCGAATTTCACTTTTCAGGGTACAAACGCTTCCAGCATTCAGCCGAATAATTTTCTCGCGGTTGGTATAGGAATTCATTCGCCAAACTGTTGCGTGGATGGAATCGACTACGGATATAGGTCTGATGTTTTCCTGTATCAGAACGCGAGCGAAGTTTTCGCCGCGAGCGCGTGGAAGGTGTGCGACGATATTATCGCTTGCGGCGGGCACCCCTGGAAATATCTGATGTATTTTTCTTATGAAAAAATAAACGCTACAATTTATACTGATTTCCAGCTTTCTTTAAGGTGGATCAATCACGCTGTTTCTTGGTTTTACAGTGAGGGAAATGTAAGTCAACGCGTTGCATATTTCCAGGCGCCAGCCCAGGAGAATCCAGCTTTCAATGCGGGGTGGCTGGGATCCACTCCGACGCCATCCCCCGGAGGATTTCCCTTTTTCCAGTTCGGGATAATGAGCTCGTATCCAATCGGGCACGAAGGATGGAGAGCTTCGGTCAGCTGTCCCTCAATTTTGGAAAACTCCACGTGGACCTGCATTCATCACGCGGAACTGTTGCAGGGAGATCAATCTTTCTGGAAAGCAATATGGAGGTGGGGTGAACCGTACAACAACGTGGGAGCAACCATTAATCCCGGAGAAAGGAAAATGACCTTTGAATATTCCCCAGGAACCTTACAGAGCTTCCAAGTCGCCTGGTAATGTAAACTATGTAAGAGGAGGAGGACATTTATTTCCAAGCGAAAAGACTAGACAATCAAGAATGGTCGGCGAAGGTCAGGACAGCTTTACTCCATCCGAAATGCGCGCCCTGCGCCGGCTCAAGGATCCATATAGCATCCAGCGCTTCCTGTGTGATTTACCCTATCATCTGACTGACACCGCTTGGTCGCCCAGGCGAGTGCTACGCGAAAAAACCGCCCACTGCTTCGAGGGGGCCATCTTCGCCGCGGCGGCTCTGAGAGTTAATGGGTTTCCTCCGCTCATACTTGATTTTGAGGCTCAACAGGACGCGGATCATGTCCTTGCCGTCTATCAGACTGATGGTTACTGGGGCGCGATCGCCAAATCGAATTTTACAGGGCTTCGTTATCGCGAGCCAGTCTATAGATCTTTACGAGAACTCGCTCTTAGCTACTTTGAAGATTATTTCAATTTGCGTGGCGAAAGAACCCTCCGCAGATACTCCGCACAGGTGAATCTGAAGCGCTTCGATCACCTGGACTGGATGACTACCGAAAAGCCGATCTGGTTCATCGCCGAACACTTGACAAAAATTCATCATTTCCCTTTGATCTCAAAATTTCAAGCAAATCATCTTCATCGCGTCGATGAACGCTCGCTAAGAGCCGGGCTTTTAGGGCATTCTGTCAAGAAGCATGGTTCAAGGAGAATCGATCAAACACTCAAAGACGTTTCTCAAACCAATGGTGCGCATAAGGGTCATCATTGAAGGCCTTTACCTCCTCGTAACCGGATTTTCGATACAATGAGATCGCCTCAACGAGACTTTCGTTAGTTTCCAAATGGAGAATCATCATTCCCGCTTGTCGAGCCGTGCTTTCCAACTCGCATAGCAAACTTCGCCCTATTCCGAGGCCCCGGGCTTGCGGAGCCACCCACATCCGTTTGAGCTCCCCGACTTTGTCCTCGTGATACTTTAGAGCGCCACAGCCAACCCGATCTTCTTTCAAATAAGCGATGAGCAGTATCCCAGCGGGAGGCGTTAGTTCTGTGGTGTCTGCTGGAATACTGTTTGCAGGATTGAAACCGGTTTTGAAGCGCCTGTTCAGTTCGAAGAAATATTGGTTAATGCACCATTGGGCATCCTCGCTGGCAGGATCGACGGCGTTGATCTTTAACCCTGAAAGAATCGGACGCCGCTCGCGCTCAGCCATCACTGGTAGAAGCGGTATGGGGTCTTATTATTTGAATATCTTTCAAAGGTGCTATTCTTCAAGTTGGACGTCTAGAGACCGATCAAGCCATCAATGGACAAAGCCCCAGAACCGAGGACAAGCAGTACAATGGAGAGTAGGAAATAGGTCACATCTATTTCGTAGCTCGGTTTTCCTGGCGCTATGAAGGCTGCTTTCATTTTCGTCTTCTTTACGATTACAATTGAGGCGAACTGAATTGCGAAGAACAGGCTCATAATGGGGACAATAAACCCCCCCACCAGCAAAACGCCGCCGAAGAATTCCAGGATCGCTGACATTACAGCAGTACCTCCCGGCATTCCGAGGCTCTTCATCCAATTCACAGAAGCGTCTTTGGATTTCAATTTGGGATAGCCATGAATCATGAGTGAGATGCCGACTAAAACTCTCAGAAATAATCCTAAGTAAGATGTGTACCCCAGAAAGGGTTCTAACAAACCTGGCATAATACTATCTTTAAGTAAGTAATGCAGTCTGATATTTAGGGCCCGTGGTTTCCTTGATGTAACTAGATAGCGCCAATGTAAGTTGATAATGATTAGGGCAAAAAGGAGAATGCACGTGACTTTTGAAATCTCCGGTGCGATATGAAGTAATTTCATTCATATCGATTCTTTGTAGGAGAAAAAAGTACATAGTAAATCAAAAATCCACCTTTAAATAACGAATCAATTCGTACTCAAATGAGACCGCGATCTGTTTGCAGAAAGTAACAGTTGGTGACATTAGCCTCGCATACGATGAAAGAGGATCGGGCAATGGAGTTTTGATGGTTCACGGAATTCCTACTGATTACCGGGTATGGAATTCTCAGCTCGAGAACCTTTCCCCGTTTTTCCATGCTGTGTCGATAAGCAGAAGGCATGCTTTTCCAAACAAGAATGAATCCAAAATAACGGAAAGCACCATCCAGAATAATTCCGCGGATCTAATCGGCCTGATTCAAGAATTGAAATTACAGCCCGTTCATTTAATCGGGCACTCTTATGGAGGTTTTATTTCTCTCTACACTGCTAAGAACCAGCCCGAATTGTTTCGGAGCCTGACTTTAATAGAACCCTCTGTTCCTTCGATTCTCGTCCAAAACGAAAAGAACCCCTTTCAAGTTTTAGCTTTTCTTTTCTCGAATTATTCTGCGGCTTTGTCTGCTAGGCGTTTTCAAACCGGACCGTTAAAACGCGCTCTGCAGGCATATGATAACGGCGATTATCCGGGGGCAGTGAAGAATTTCTACGACGGGATAAAGGAGACCCCGAACTCTTTTGAAAAGTTGCCTGCCTTCGTTCACGAAATGATGTCAAGCAATGATATTACAATTGGAGAACTTGAAACCGAGTTTCCAATATTTTCTAAATCTGATGCAAAGAAGATAAGATTGCCTACTCTTCTAATCAAGGGGCAAAACAGTCCAAAATGGTTGCAAGCTATTGTTGACAGATTAGCAAAGAGCATTCCCAATAGCACGGCGGTTCAAATTTCGGGCTCAGGGCACTTTTCGCATATCGAAAACCCTTCAGAACTCAATTCAAAGATCCTGGAATTCTTGAAGAAGAATAACTAGAATAATCCTGGAAGATCATCGGATCTCCCGTTTCCAGATTTTTGAATACGCCTTTCTTTAATCTGCCTAAGTAAAGCAGAATAACGGAAATAAACAATCCAATTTTCGTAAGAGATGCTACAGCCTATAACTACGATCGCTCCATACGGCTCTTGGAAATCGCCAGTGAGCGCGAAAGCGGCTGCTGCGTCAACTAACTCTTCTTCGGAAATCACTCTGGGCAAAGATGGTAGCATCTACTTTCTGGAAAGGAGGCCTGAAGAAAATGGACGATATGTAGTCATGCGGTACAAACCAAATGACGAAATTGAAGAGTTCACGCCTCGCGAATTCAACGCACGAAATCGAGTCCACGAATACGGCGGGGGATCTTTTCTCGCGACTGACAAAAGTGTCTGCTTCTCAAATTTTGAAGATCAATTGGTGTATCGTGTTGATCTAAATTTGAAAAATTCTC
>JAPCJV010000024.1 GCA_027886785.1 Nitrososphaerota archaeon
AGCAGCAACAGCGATCGTGCACAAGTCAACAATAGTCACAAGGAATTCTTCGAACTTTAAGCAAGTTCAGGGATTGTCCGTCGAAGAGTACTAATACTGCGAAGTAAATAAGTTAGAATACGGTATTGCCCTAAAGGTTCTGAAAGTACCAACAACTTCGGGCAATTGATTTCGAATTTGACCATACCGGGTCTCTACGTGCCCGAAGCAGTGATCTGGGATACGCAAAGAACAACGCGACAAACGGCTTTCCCGGATTAGTGTCGAATTCTCTCTACTTCCAAATACTGTTCAATCAGACCTTTCGTACTTTGACCACATTCATCCTTCGCTGAATCGAGTAATTCACAAAGACGCAGGGAGTGGATTTCGGCGCTAGATAAGATCGAGTCGCTCAAACCCTCGGCTGTAGTTGCAGGACACAAGCGTGCAGGAAAAGAAGATAGTCCCAAGATTATCGAGGAAACCCGTCATTACATTCGCGATTTCGACCGATCAGCCGAATCCTCGAAAAATGCGAATGAATTACACGACAAAATGCTTGGGATCTATCCGAATAGGATCAACCCAGGCGCACTATGGGCCTCAGCGCGCGCCCTTTATCCCTAATCTTTCTCGATCCCACTTGAGATTGCCACCCTAGAGGAAACGCGGAATATTTATTGTAGAGCATTTAACCCTAGCCGCTCTAGATTTGAAGAGACTGAGTGTATTTAGATCATACACCAGAACAATGTGCGTCACCCTTTCTGTAATCCTCCTACTAGCAACATCGTTCGCTTTGGCAAATCCCACGTTTCTACAACACGCTCAAAAGGAAGTACAGGTCTCCGCCCAATCCTCCTACAGTACGAATAATGCAAAATTTCTGAATATTTCAAAAGGACTGAATGGAGACTTTGCCTTCCTAAGAGGTATCACTGATTATTCGTTCGGACCGCGAGTCTTCAATAACTATATCGCATGGAGATCATCCACTGACTCATTAGACACATCGTTTTATTTCGCGGCTCCCCAGTCGAGTAACAGTGATGACATAAAGACCACCTACTTTCCGGGCGTTACAGGATTTAGGCTAGGGGGCTGCTGCCAGGGCGAATCTACATCTCAAGGGTTCGTCACCGAGAGTCTAGACTACACCACCGGGACCTGTAAAGTAACATGTAGCGCACTGCTTGTGTACAACATGCAAACGCAGAGCAATTTTGTCGCACCAGTTACCTGGGATTACAACGGCACCGACTTTCCGTTTATCGCGCCTGGAGAAGGATTGCCCGCCAGCGTCGGCGCGATGGTTGCAGCAGTTATGATCTATCCTTTCGTTCCTGCGAGCGCTGTCCATTCCGTGTTTGACAAGAGAATATTCACTTTCGGCAACGGGATGTGGAACCAGTTCTCACCCACTGACGACAAAACGATCGTTACAGATTGCACCATTCCCTCAGGTGGATCCTACGTGAACGGCACTGCAACGGTTCAGAACACAGTCCCCTCGGACGTCGTCATCGGCAGCCCGACCCTATTTGCGTACGCAAAGACCACTAACATTATCGATCTGCCACAGACCGTTTCTACCTGCTCCCCCGTTTACAAAGCGGGGGGAACGGTCGACATAATGTTGAGCAATGGAATCGTGGCACGCTCCTTTCCGTATCCTTGCAGTCTTTGCTTCGGAGGCGTTGCTGCCTTCTGGAATAATATTCTGGTGTACAAGGTAAGTGACAACACTTCCGGGCTCTACTCCCTTTGGACGTACGACACACGAAGCGGAAGTAACTTTCCCCTTAACCCTCAGCCGGTAGGTAGCGCCGTATCCGATCGCACGATCGCTTCCGACGGAAATGACCTCATCTGGGATGGATTTGATAACGTAACTAATCAGTGGAGTGTTTATGTCTACTCCTCGTCAGGGGTGATAAAACTCCCCGAGAGCAGCTACGCAGATTCCCGTTCCTTTTATCCAGACCCACAAGTGAGCGGTGACTGGGCCTTCTGGATAAACCAGACCAACTGCCTTAACTTTTACAATATTCAAAGACATGCCCTAACTGGAGCGAATGCCTCCCAGAGCGATTCTTCTGCCATAGCCACGGGTCGCGCAGCAGAATGGGATTTTGAAAACAACAGAGCCATTTGGATTACATCGGGATTCGCTCCGGAAAATGCGAGTCTCAACATCTACGACCTGAACAAGTTCTCCAACGGGCAGCAGCCCTACTCGAGCATTAACCTGAATCTTCTGGGCGCGGGTGGCACGCCTGGGGACATCCTCGCCTCTCCGGATTGGATTTTCTTTTCCGGAACACCCACTGGCTCCACTAACTCCCAGATTTTGGCGGCCAAGCCAGGCACTCACATTCCCATTATTGTCATTCCAGGGATCGCAGCTACGACCCTGTATAGCGACCGAGGAGGCGGGCAACCACCAAAACAGGTGTGGCTCGGTGGGCTCGTCCCCCAATATGCGAGCGGCATTATGATGAGAGCGTCTGCCTCTATCCTTTGCAACGGATGGAACGCACTCGAGGCCTTCACGTCCACGAATTGCGGTGAAAGGCTGGATTTGATGCAGAACGCGACCGGCGGATCGCTACAGGGCATCAAAGTGGGGCGCATACTAGACTTCAACCTACCAATCTTTACATTCGGTCATAGGCACGACTCGAACGCTTACGGGGCCCTCGAAAAGGATCTGATTTCCCTAGGATACTCGAACAACACCGACTTTTTCCTCTTTCCCTACGACTGGAGGCTAGACAACGCTGTGCATTTTTCCGACCTGGATAACCTGATTTCCAAAGTCCAAAACATTACCGGCTCTTACAGCGTCATCATCATCTGCCACTCTATGGGCGGGCTGGTCGCGCGTGGTTTCGTTCTCTCGAATCCAATTAGGGCATCAAAGGTCTACAAGATAATTTCGATCGACACGCCGTACTGGGGTGCCACCAAAGGCTACTATGCCGTGCTTGACGGGTACAATTTTGGAAACCCCAGCTTGGATCAGGTGACAGCAAAAATCATGGCGCAAAACGCTCTTGCAGCCTACGAGCTCATGCCCAGGATTCCCTTCATTGTAAATCAGAGTCTGTACGGAGCGCAGAATGCGTTGCTTGTAACCAGCGTCGCGGACATGTGCAAATATTCGCCAGCTGCATGTGTGCCGCTCCACAGCGCATATTACGACGTATCCTATCCTGGTTTTGCAGTGACAACGACGAATGGGGTGACCTCACCCCTCTTGCCCGGACAAGATCCGCGGACTCTGGGGAGCATCTCGAGAATTGATCCATCATCTGCGAACTTGTGGACGTTAAACTCCGGTCTACTCGACTCTGCCTCCACTTTCTGGAAGCCATTTGGTAACTACACGAATCCCAGTCCCTCGCCAGTTCCTACGTACGCCCTAATTGGAGACGGCCTTTCGACCCTGGACGGATATGTCATCCCCGTACAAAGTCCCTCTGTCATTGGATCTTACTTCATCAACGGTACTCGCACTAGCGTGATCCCCAGATTCTCAGACGGCGATGCCACGGTCCCGATCTGGTCAGAACAACTGCTTGCCAATAACACGTACTTGTTTTACTTTAGATCGGGCAGCTCTTCCACCGAGCACGTGCAGATGGCTGGGAACCCGAACGCTTTGCAGGTGGTCAATGAGATTTTAGGAGGTTCCGTTCCTACATCGCAGCTCTGTCAATCCGGAAAGCTTTGCTCAAATCAATATGGTGCAGGGAGCCTTTTCCAAAACGAGGAACGGCAGACGACGGACTTTACTCTTCACTCCAATGCAGACTTGTCCGTTGTGAACCTAAATGACACGTCGCAGAGGTTGGGTCTCAACGGGTTTGGTGGAATTGACGAGACGATAAACGGAAGCTCATTCCTCATCGTCGGAGGAGCAGAGTACGCTTCCATTACAGGCAACTCCTCGGACACGTATCGCGTTTTTGTTAATGGAACAGGTAATGGTGAGTTTAGCCTGTCTATAGACACTCTGGGACAAAAGTCTGGAAATGTGTCTTTTTATTTTAACAATGTTCCCGTTACAAATTCCAGCACCGCGAGCGTAACCTTCAATCCTTCTCGACTAACAGCTTCATCCCTCCCCTCTCTTTCGCTTTCCACCGGTAACGGGGAGACTCTATTCGTACAACCGTCTTCCCCATTTGTCAACTCTTCGAAATCTTCGACAATCGCAAATCTTGTGTCTTCTTCTACAAGTCTATCTGAAAGTCCAAATTCTACAAACGTCGCGACTTTGCCCTCCAGGTTCCCAATCGAATATCTGATCGTAGGCTTTATCGCAGTCGTGGTAGTAATCACAGTTGGATTTTTCTTCGTGCGCAGAATCAAGAAATGATATCTTAAGGAGTAACCGAATTAGCGGTAGCCCGTCCCTTGGCATCCGCTGCATATGCCTGATCCTGCTTCCTCACTTTGCGGCCATCCGTTACATTGTTTACATCTAGTAATCCTTGTCACCAGGCCAAGCACATTTTGCGAGTTGACGACATCGAAAATAACGCCGCTTCCGTTGCAGTTACGACAATGACATGAGCCGTTACACTCTGGACAAATGGGGCGCGGAGAAACTATCATGATTGTGAAAAACGAGTTTTCCTTTTTTACAGATTTTTTCCGTTTCCATTTTTTGTATAGCGCACCCCGATTCTCCTTGGAAAGATGATCGAACCATCAGGACAGAAAAGATGATTGGCGAAAGAAATGACCTAGAGTCATGACAACAATTCATCGTATATTTCAGGTCGCCTCGCCCCAGGGCTAGAGTCCGGCCGACCTCGTTCGTTAAGAAGGATTTCCTCAGAAAGGTCCGCTATCAACATATCTTCATTTCCACGACTCTCCGCCAAAATCCCTCCAACTGGGTCAAGGAGCACGCTAAATCCGGGATATGACGTTGATGGTGTCAACTCCCACTTGATCTACGTATATGACGAATGCCTTGTTATCGTAAGCTCGACTTGGGATGAAGACGAGAACCCCCTTTCGTCTGTCCTCGTATTTCCCCGAAGACTTTGGGCCAAAGGGATCTTCGTTCGACCATGCGTGTGGCATAAGGATAATTTCCGCTCCCATCAACGCGAGAATTCTCGGAACTTCGGGCATCACATTATCAAAGCAGATCGAAAAAGCGTAAGCTGACCGAGTTCTTTTCATTCAACTTGAACATTCTAATCTTGATTGAAGAATAGAGAATTAAATCTCGCCTCAGGGACGCATGGAAAGATCGCAAAAAGAAAATCCATCTAAAGCCTGATAAGTGCACCACAAGCGACGCTGTCGAAGAATGCAGGGAGGGGAGCGTTAAGTGTCGGAACCCCTCGACGATAAACACGATTCTGTTTCATCTACAACCAGACCGATCATAATCATCATGGTAGTGATCATTCTCACCGTTGGAACTACCGTCGGCTACAGCGCCACATTTCCCATCGCAGACACGACGGCGCAAAGCTCAACTCTAGTTGGAACTAGTTCAGCCACAACACTAGTTTCCACGAATAGCACGGGCATAATTTCTACCAGCTTTTCCGTTGCAGGCGGTGCAAATCGGATTATCGCCAACATCACTCTGGGCATTTCGCCCAATGCCATTGCGTTCAATCCCTCGAACAATTACACTTATGTGATCAATTCCAACATCACTGGTCAGGCGAGCCTTGCGGTCATCTCTGGGCAAAAGGTGATCGCCAACATTCCGATTGGCAGGGGGTCCTACGGGGATCCCTCGACGCTGGTTTATGATCCGGCAAATCACTACATGTATACTGCTGACAGCTTCTCAAATTCTGTCCACGTCATCTCGGGTACTAGTTTGATCGCAAACGTTTCGACGGGCCACAGTCCATACGCTCTCGCCTACGATCCAGCAAACGGTTACATCTACGCTGCCAACTTTAATCAGAACAGCGGACAGTGTTCGGGTTCCACGGTTTCCGTGATCTCTGGAGCGAGTGTCATTGCAAACATTACCGTCGGATCGGGGCCAGACAGGCTTCTTTTCGACCCGGCGACCAACATCATGTATGTCGCCAATTCCTGCTCGAGCAATCTGATGCTGATCTCCGGATTACGGATCGTTGGAAACGTCTCGGTGGGGTATGACCCGTATCAGATGATCTACAATCCGTCCAACCAGTACATCTATGTGACAAGTGCTGTTGCCGCAACCCAAGGGACCCTTGCGATAATCTCTGGAAGCAAAGTAGTCGCAAACTTGGCAGCTGGGGTTTTTCCCTCTTTCGTTCTTTACAATCCTGGAAACAATTACGTGTACGTCGACTCTCAGGGCCAGCCGGGCCCTGGGGGTAATTCTTCGATTCTGGTAATAAATGGGACAAATTTGATCGGCAACGTCACCGTGGGGAATGACGCGAATGCCCTTGCGTACAATCCGCAAAACAAAGAAGTGTACGTGTCTAGCTTTGGATATAACGAAGTATTCGTAATAGCTGGAACTAGTTTTCTAAACGCCTTCAAAGTCGGCGAGGGTCCGGTTGCACTCCTCTACAATCCGCTAGATCAAACCATGTATGTGGTGAACAATGGGTTTGTAGGGCCAGGATCCATAAGCGTTGTTTCCAGCTAGTCGAAATGCGCGAAGGTACGAAATTGAAATCGGTCGTAACTTTTTTAATTTGATAAAGAATGGCCGAGGCCCGACAAAGGGTCCAAATGCCAGAAGATCATAAAACGGTTTTTCTTTCTATAACCGCTACGGTAATCGCGGGTCTATTAATTCTCGGAGCCACAATCGCAATCAATGGAGGCTCTTTCTCCCTAATTTTGTTCAAACAATATGTTTTACCTCTGATCATTTCAGCATTCACCCTGTTTGTGTTTTTTGTGGTTTTACTAGTGAACAATACAAAGGCAGCACGCAAGACTGCTGCCAAGGCTGTCGTAAAAGCTTGAGCTTTTTATCTAAAGAGCAATTACAAGCTCTGTAATTTATTCCTCGGTGAATCTTCCACCTAACTCGCTTGTCGCGCGGGCGAACCCGCGGTCACTTCTGAAGAAATCGCCCGTCTACATCCACAAGTGGTCGACTGGTAAGTTGCAGAACGGAATGGGATTTATGGACTCGAGCGAGTTTTCAAGTTCAAAGGACTTTGCCGACGCGTTAGCTTTCACAAATAAGGTGGGAAAAATAGCCGAAGAGGAAGGGCATCATCCTTCGATTTTGACCGAATGGGGCAAGGTGACAGTTACTTGGTGGACTCATAAGATCAATGGATTACATCGCAACGACTTTATCATGGCTGCCAAAACCGACCACCCCCTAACTCCCGCCTAAACGTTGCTACCTCTTTGAATTTGGGTAGTTATCTCGTAGGGGGCTAACCACCTTAGCCTATAACAAATATCGCGAAGTTATTCGGATGTTTGCTTTAGGGCGAGAAATCTAAGGCAAAACACGCGCTTTCTTCCAATTGCAATTCTTTAATTCTTTATATGGAAGAGTTTCCTGCCGACCTGTATCTCATTTGCAAAAGTACCCCAAGAATCGTGGAGGAATTTCTACAACCATCGTTGCAATAGTCGTCATTATTGTAGTAATTATCGGGGCTGTTGGGGCCTATTCCTTATTGCTATCTCGTGGACCTGCTACAACCTCGACGACAAGCCTCCCTACCACTTTATCGACATCCTCCTCCTTCTCAAGCGCGTCGTCCGGAATAGTATCATCGTCCTCCACTTCTTCCCTTCAGTCTAGTAGTAGTTCTGTTCAAAGCTCGAGTGTAAGCAGTAGCACAAGCACAATCTCAACAACAAGTACTTCGAGCGCGAATGGCACTTCTCCTTTCCACGATACACTCACCATGGACGTGTGGAACTGGCCGATCCCCGCCGACTTTAATCAGCTGTGGGCGATAGGCGCAACGGGGCCGTGGCCTGATTATCTGATGTATACTGTCAATCAACCGCTCGTAACAGTGAACGAATCTCTTGAATATGGTCAAGGATCGATCCAGTATCTTCCGGGCTTGGCGCAGAACTGGACCGTATCTGCAGACGGAAAGACCTACACTTTCAACCTGCGGCACAACGTCCACTTTTCAGATGGCAACGCTTTCAATGCGTACCAAGTTTGGTTTCAAGAATACGGGTAATATTACCTGCAGGCAAACAGCTCGTACTGGTGGATGGAATACAACATCTTTGACATGAGGAATGTCTCATTCGGTTTAGGCACTGTCAATACCATAAACTCGACAGGGGTGCTCAATCCCTCTGGTCCAGCTCTCCAAATCATGCAAAATAGTTCTTGGCCGATTTATGTCACTGCTCCAGATCAAATTGTCTTCAGACTGAAAGTTCCCTTCATTTGGTTTCCTGGTACTCTCGTGGGTTTTCAGGGCTTGATGTACGATGCGCAGTATCTCTTGGATCATGGCAGCTTTGGGACACCAACAAATGTTAACTCGTACTTCAACCAGCATCCGCTCCCCGGCTCTGGACCATACGTAGTTAGCTCTATCTCAGAGAATTCGTATATTCAATTCTCTCAAGATCCGAGCTATTGGGGCAACAGCCTCTCTCCGCAGCAAATCACCCTGCAACCGGTTTTGGATCCGGGGCACGTGAAGAATGTGATAATATATTACAAGGCGGACGATCTATCGCGATATACCGATCTGTCAAAGGGAGCAGCTCAGATCTCAGATATCCAAGCAAGCGATTGGGGCATCGTAACTTCCAACCCTCAATACTCCTACGTTTCGCAACCTTCATGGGGCGGCCAGGTAATGCTCTTGGGCTTGGAGACCGCGGCCTATCCGACCAATATCACGCTTGTTAGACAGGCAATCGTCCACGCGATCAATTATACCGATTTGTATGCGAAGGCGTACCTCGGGCTCATGACCCCGTACGTCGGTCCCGAGTTTCCCGCCTGGAGCCAGTTTTACGACCTGGGTCACTTGGCTCCCTATCAGTACAACCTTACTCTCGCAAAGCAAGATCTTGCGAAAGCGAATATCTCCAACATACCTACATTGATGATGAGAATATGGTCCGGGTGCGAAGCTTGCACCAATGCCGCGGAGGTGATTCAGGCTGATCTAGGGCAATTGGGAATAAACGTAAACTTGGAGGTCCTGACAACGGCGCAAACTCTAGCCCCCATGGGAAACTATCTGACCAACGTCCAGAATGCTGCTCAGATCGGTCAGCTTTCTTTTGTCAACGCTGGAGCCGGCTGGGGACCTGGTGCCCTAACTCCGGCTGATTATTGGCAGGCCTTTGTGAGCAATCAATCGGTGTGGGGGAACTATGCCGCCTACTATAATCCTGTTGTACAAACCTGCGTTAATTCTTTCACGCAATCCAACAATGTCAGCTACATTCAAGGGGTGTGCATAAAGGCTCAACAACAATTGTACAACGATGCGCCGTATGCGTGGGTCAGCGTCTCGAAAGCTTGGATCCCACCTGGAGGTTCGAGTGTCTATAACAAGAACGTGGTGAAGGGTTTCTTGTTAGATCCATTGTGGGCAGGGCAGTCGTCGGTTCCTTTCTTCAACACGGTGACTTTTGTTTCCTGAGTACCCGGAGAATTCAATCCTCTGCCCTAGGTGGCAACACCGATCCATCAGCTTCGTTCCGGTTCTAGAACGATTCTACCTGGATTCCCAATTCTCTTGTCGAGAATTTCTATCACCTGGTTGACTTCCAGTGTATACGGTGAGTAGTACCGTTTTTGAATTCGTATCTTCCGGTTTCTATGAACTTGAGCACCTCTGTAATCTCCGACTCTCAGCGAACACAGTCCCCTTAGTTCGCCACGCAGAGACTTTCGCAGAAACGGGTCCGACCTCAAACCTTCAATGGATTTCACGATTCTTTGGTTAATATCTTTGTCCAGTTTTTCAAGATCCTTCGCAAAAATTGCGGTCGCTCTAAGCTCATAGTTTCTTCTTCGATCTGAGCTCACGCTTCAATCGCTCCCACGGAAGCGCGCGCGCGCTTTTTCTGGGCCTGCAGTGGCCTAGGACTCAACGATTTTGCCGTTTCTAACCACTGCGTGATCATCGGAATAGAGTGTTCCATTCAATATTATGATGTCTAAGTGCGACTTACTGCTATTTTCCCCTCCAAAGGCATGGTTGTCACCTGTCCCAATGTGGACAGACCCTAGTACTCTCTCGCCTTCGGGTTCACCAATGAATGCCGCATTCGGATTGAAGCCAACACCAATTTCGACCACAGAGTTGGCGCTTTCGTCCTTGTATAACCATTCATTAACCACGACGAGCTGTTCTTTTTCGGAGCATTGTGTTTCCACGATCGCTCCTTTCCTAATCACGAGTGTTATAGACGGAGTTATCCTTCCAATATTCAGTTTCTTTCTTCCAAAATCAATGACGCCATCAGCAACAAAAGTGCCTTCAGCACTTCCCTCAACTAGGCCGATTCCATTAGTTCCTGCGGGTAGATGAGCCCAATCACCCTCATTCCTGACAATTGATGAAGCGTAAGTCATACCCCAAGGAGCAATTTTCGCTGAAAAATTAGTCCCATTAGGAGACTCCATTCTAACCCGCGATGAATTTTCAATCAATTCGCCAACTCGATTCATACGGAGAGAAAGGGCTCCGTAGTCAATGGGCACGATTCTCAATAAAGAGTCTAGAGTCACCCTAGTGGCCCCAAGTATTCTCGCGCCTCTTTTATGAGGAGGATAGAGAAGCTCCTTATTGAACGGCACAGTTGGGCAAACTAGTATAAAATCAGCTTCGAGTAATTTCTCTAAGAGTTGCTTTGGCGGATCAGGGACTTTCTCTGAAGGTTCATATCGAAGTGCCAAGGGAATAGCCCCCAATTTCTTTGTCGCTAGGGACAACGCTTCAAGCAATCTGTGATCCTGGGCACTATCAGCGATGAAAGCTGCAGTTTCACCAGCGACAACATTACCGCAGTCTTTGATGAGAATCTTCGCACATTCAGCGATTTTTTCAGATTCTAATTGATTCAAATTTTTTCTAATCTTACCCAAACAGGAGTCTGAAATATATTACGTTTGTCAAGTCCCGGTGTTAACGAAATCCAAGGGGGTACTGATCAAGATAAAATACTCTGCAAAAAAAGAAATATGTCTCCTAATCTTATCATCCCCTGCTTAGATCCTTTATTCGACGTTGGCAAAGATCCCTTCCCCAAGATCGATCAATTCGTTTGCTGCCAAAGCTTAAATTTTTGCCAGGTCTTTTTTTATGATTCTTGCTAAAAAGATCAGAAAGTGTGCTCGAATCTGCTACTGGGGTGCATTGTCCAAGATGCGAAAAAGAGCTTGCCATGTCAAAGCGCCATTCGATG
>JAPCJV010000240.1 GCA_027886785.1 Nitrososphaerota archaeon
ACCTCGGAAAGCCTTGATACTTTTCGATCTCCTTTACGTACTCTCGCGCCTGGACATGCGTCTCCACGTCAATGATTTTTTTCTTTTGCAATTGTGCTCGAGCAAACTCCGGATGTTCTTAAGCTGAAAGCCGAAGGGTCGATTGTTTCCCTCAAAAAAGCTGAAGAAAAAAATCAGGCTATTACCTTTGAGGCCCGCAAGCTCGCAATTCTTTCCCGATCGTATCCGGCTATATTCTGCAAAATGTACTCTGTATGCTCGCCGAGTCGTGGCCCAAGAGTTTCTACTTTTCCAGGGGTTTTCGACAGTTTCAAAGCAGAACCGACAAAGGGGATTTCCTCCCCCAGGCCCGACGGAATTTTTCCGATAATTCCCCTGCTCTTCAGATGTCCTTCTTCGTCCTTGAACACTTCTGGAATGGTCATAACCGCGCAAGAGGCACCTCCCAGAGATGTAATCACATCTACTACATCTTCAGTTTCGCGTGTTTGAGTCCACTCTGACAAGATCGCATCGATTGCATCGTAGTTCTTTACCCGAGCTTCGACACTCTCAAACCGGGGATCCTCCGAGAGTTCGGGTTTTCCCACTACTTTCAAGAATGCTTTCCACTTGCTGTCCTCGTCAATCGCTACCACTACATTACCGTTCCTAGTTTTGTACACGCTAAACGGCGCAAATGCGAGCCTTCTGTTTCCGGATCTGTAGTTGTATCCGAACAGGTCCTGTCCCATGAGGTGCTGGGCGTAAATCAACCCGACGTCCTGCAAGCTGATGTCGATGAATTGCCCGACACCGGACTTTTCCCGGTGAAAAAGAGCCGCGAGCACCGAAATCGCACCCATCATCGCCGCGGAATAGTCCAGCGACATGCTGTTGATCTTCGGCGAGCCATCGGGGCATGTATTGGCGTCCGCCAGCCCGGACATGGCTTGTGCAAGCATATCATACCCAGCTTGATTGCTCAGAGGTCCGAAGGAACCGAACCCCGTGATGCTGACGTAGATGATCCGCGGATTCACTTTTCTCATATCTTCGTATCCGAGCCCGAGTTTGTCCATGACTCCTGGGCGAAAATTGGAGACGATGATGTCGGATTTCTTTGCAAGATCCAAGTAGACTCTCTTGCCTAAATCCTCTTTTAGATTTAGGGCAAGATTCTTTTTGTTTGCATTCCAGTAGAGGTAGGAAATCGAGACGCCCTTTGACAGCGGAGGGCTCCTTCGACTGGGCTCGCCGCTAGGGGGCTCGATCTTGATCACTTCAGCGCCTAATTCCGCAAGCAAACGGCCGCAATAGGGCCCCGCGATCTGTACACCCGTTTCTAAGGCTCGCAGGCCATGCAGAGCGCCGTCCATCATTTTTCGGAATTCAATTCCAGATTCAGTGAGGTTTTTCTCGCATATCCTTTACTCGTTTTGCTTTTGCGTCAAGATCTCCACGAGTGTGCCGGGAAAGTTTTCCCGGTTCCAAGAGTTCCACGCTGGATCGCACCCCAATGGAGAAAGCGATTTCTTCGGAGAGTTTCTTGCTCAAATCTCGCCAGCTATCGGTTGGAATACCGTGGCTAACTTCTGCGCGCACTAGAATTTCATCCAGCTCACCGGCCTTCGTCAGAATAATCTCGTATTCGTTGCCCAACTGGCTAAAGGTTCTAAGAACGGATTCTATTGCGCTCGGATACACGACCGTCCCACGAATCTTGAGCATGTCATCCACTCGTCCGAGCAAGCCTCCAACGGCTCTCCCAAAAGTTCGGCCACACTCGCAGAGCTCGTCAGAGTACACCATGAGATCTCCCATGAGGTAGCGGAAAGCGGGGTACGACACGCTAAACATGTTGGTGACCACTGTAATTCCTTTCTCTCCCTTTTCCACCGGTTCCAGAGTTTCGGGATGCACCACTTCCACGATCGACATGTCCTCGGAAATGTGATCCGCGACGGGGCGTGTGTCCTGCGCATCTTCTTCCACGCAAGAATATCCCAGAGCGCCACCCATGAAAGCCTCGGTGTGCCCGAAATAATCGTGTGTGGTCGCGGACCATTCTTTCTGGATCCTTCGCTTCGTCGAAGGGATGCATGCACCGGGTTCCGCCATCATAACGACGTGATCGATTCCCGTGTCTTTCGCGGGATCGATCCCCATTTTGAGGGCTTCCTCTGCGAGGTGCATGACGTAAGAAGGAACGGCGATCAATACGTCAGCTTTACACTCTTGTATGAAAAATAACCGGCGCTTTGAATCCATTCCCCCGCCGGGGATTATCGGGGCTCGGAGGACGTGCGCGCCGTAGTGTGAGCCCCACATACCAGGAAATGGACCGTAAACGGTGGCGTTGAACAGAATGTTACCTGGACGGATCCCGAAGGACCAAAATGCCCGCGCGTAAATGTACGACCAAACATCCTTGTCGGCAAGAGACACCATGAAGATTCGTGGCTTGGCCGTGGTTCCGCCGGTGCTTTCAATCATGAAGCCATTCTTTGTCCACTCATCCATGGTGATGCATTCAAAATCTCCAAAGGGTGGATTCTCGCGCTGGCTGATCGCGAAGTCTTCCTTTATTGTAAGGGGACCCTTCGCGACATCTTTCGTTCCCCGAAAAGCGTCGGGCTTCAAATGCATCTGATCGAATTTTCGATGATAGTACGGACTGTTATCGTAAAGATAATGGACCATTGTCCTAAATTTTTTGTTCCTCAGTTCTTCCAGATCTCGCCTCGGCATCGTTTCAATTTTCGGATCCCAGTACTTGCCTTCACCGGGGCCGAATTTGTTGTGAATGTATCCGTCTACAGTTGCGGACCACTCACGTTGATCTACCAAGCGAACAATCGGAACCCGTCGAGCCCGCCACTTTATTTAATTCTTCGCAGGAAAGAATCATCCAGAGATCTTATTTCAGATCTTTAATTGAAGAGATAGTCCCACTTTTTCCTTATCTTTTCTTGAATTTCTGGGCTCGACTCGGCGACTTTGGGAAAAGTGCCTCTAAGTATTCTGGAAATTGGTTTAGTCGCGAATATTATCGCCTTGGATCCTGTATATTCCTCGTATAGTTTCTCGGGAGTTTTTTCCGTCATCGGGTCGAGCGGCGTATTCCATGTGTCTCTGATCACATCTATGCTTGTCGCAGGATCTGTTCTGCTGCATATGGCCCAGATAACGTCATACAGATTTGTAGGATCAATGTCTTCATCCACGACAACGGTGTATCTGCCCGCAAAGCCTCCCGGGCGACATTGCGACGCGACGTACCCAGCTTGTTTTGCGTGTCCCGCGTACGCCTGTTTCATTGAAATTACAGTGAGAGCTCTGGAATAGCCAGCCTCGTGACACCAAATCCCCTTGATTCCAGAAATCCCTGCCTTCTCCAAAACATCCCAAATCATTCCCGCCCTCAAGGGGCACCGGAAGTACGAGTAATCATATGGAGGCCGACCGGGTGCCGTGCCTAACACAATCGGAGAGTCTCTGTAATACACCGCTTCCACTTCCACGACAGGTCTCTTTTCTCTCCCCGCCGCATAGTATCCCATGAATTCTCCGAACGGGCCTTCCTCCCGCATTTCCCCGGTGATGTACCCTTCCACGACGAGCTCGCTGTCTGCAGGGATCGGTAAACCAGTAACTGGTCCCTTGATCACTGAAATCCTTCGTTGCGCGATCGCGCCAGCATAGTTGAATTCCGAAATTCCCTGCGGAACTTCCAGACCCGCTACAACGAAAAGCAGAGGATGATGACCGAACGAAATTACAACCGGTAGTTTTTCTTTCTTTTTGAGAGATTCAGTTAGGTGCATTCTCCCATGATGTCCTGAACTTATCTGGATTCCCAGATTGGATCGGTCATGCACCATCACTCTGTATGCTCCGACGTTAATCCAATCAGAGTCCGGATCCTTTGTAATCACGCAGTCCGCGGTTCCAAGATATTTTCCGCCGTCATGTTCATGCCATTTAGGCGCAGGGAAATTTTCCAGGTTCACTTCTCCTTTTTCCTCCACGTTTTCCATCACGGGCGCAGTCTTCACAGATTCCGGGGGAAAGCCCGCGCTATCTTTTCTCAGGTTGCCAAGGTTCAACCTTCCCTTGAATTCCTTGGTCAGATCCAAGTCTCCAGTTTCTGCAGGGAGAC
>JAPCJV010000241.1 GCA_027886785.1 Nitrososphaerota archaeon
CAACGCTCCGTTGTGGATGTCAACATCGGTGAGTACCGGGGTGTCAGTTCTGAGGTACCCCTTTGTTTCGTACGTTTGAATAAAGGAAAGCAGGCCGGAGCCAACTCCCCACCCATCAATCACTGAAACGTTGAGCAAGGATAAATCCCGCGTGATGAATGCCTGCGAGGAGTTCCCATGCAGTTTGTAAAAGGCGTAAAAACCGTTGGGTTGATAGGCGCTGGTTGTGAAAATCGGATTCACGAACGCAAGCCGAACCTGCCTCATACGAGATGCACACGTCGATGAAAAATTCACACCACTAATTTGGCAGAGCAGTTCGAGTTTGCCATAATCTGGGGATACGCTTCTGTTCGACTCGAAAGCTCTCGCCCAAGCTGATGGATTCGCCCCGGCAAACGGGACGAAAAAAGCTGAAGGAGGAACCGGGATGTCTTGAGCTGCGTCGAGGTCATACGATTCAACGTGATCGACTGAGGAATAAAGCGGGGAGGAAAAGGTACCGGCGAGGAGCAAGAGGCCAATACCCAGAGTAATAATCAGTTTTGATTTTTTGTTTTGACCTGCTCGAGATTTGATTTTCATCCGCTTCGTGAACCTACCCCTCTATCATGCAAGGTATTTCATGTTGTTTAACAGAAAGCCTGTTCTAGAAATCAGAACGGCATCCCGGAACTCATCGATTTCATAAAAATGAAAAATTCCTTGCTGCAAGACAAAATGATTGCGAGCCGAATTAGACAACGGAATTTTCATTTCTCCTGATCAGAAAACCGGGGTTTATTCCATCTAGTACAAGTATCAAATCGTTCCTTGTATCGTAACCCGATACAGGTTCTTAAATGATTAACTTTTTGCTCCTTTGATTTTAGAAGTATGTACCGCAAGGGTGAAAAAGGCTAATGGTTCCTTACTAAATTCGCGTTCCTCGCAAATGAAACATCTTATTTATTCAGGGATACCTCTCTTACTTGTTACTATTCTCCTAGTAACTTCGTCCTCCATGACAGTTTTTGCATCGCAATCTTTTGGAGCTCCCTTCAATTTGAGCAACGACTCCAAGTTTGCAAGATTTCCCAACGTAGCCTCAAACGGAAACAACGTATTTGTGGCTTGGACGGAAGGGGCTGGAGGAGTTGTCTTTCGATCCAGCTCGGACGGAGGCGCGACCTGGAATCCGCCGCTCACCCAAGCCGCTCTGAGAATTTCAAATCACGGTGGCACAACTATGTATCCGCTGATTTCGGTCAGCGGCTCCAACGTGTACGTCACTTGGTCGCAGTCCATAGGTACGACAGGTCTCCAAGTGCTCGAAGCGACCAGCACAAACAATGGACTCGGCTTCAAGGCTCCGGTGCAGATTACTTCTGGTTCTGGCGGATCGATTACTCCTGTGATCGCATCTTCTGGTTCTCTGATCGCGCTGGGCTACGTCACGGGGACCCATTCGTTCGTGGTCTCCTCGGGCGACGCGGGGGCGACGTGGAAAAAACCCTTCCAGTTATCCAACAACCACGAACCCCAGGTTGCGGTTTCAGGGAACAACGTTTACGCCGTAGCGGATAAGAACGCGATCGCAGTCTCGACCGATGGAGGTTCGTCCTGGACCACTCACATTTTCTCGCCTTCAGGTTCCGAGCCGTGGATAGCTGCGTCCGGTTCTAATGTATACATTGCTTGGGAGACCAAGGGCACGGCGAGCAAGGTCTACGTTGCAACTTCTACTAACAACGGTGGATCTTTTACGACGAAGCTTTTGACGTCCACACTGTCCAATTCTTGGGCTCCGATGATTGCGGCTTTCAATAATAAGGTGTACATTGCTATCCTGCAACACCCTGGCGTAACCTCTGCTGACATTTGGATTTACACTTCTACCAATAACGGTGCCACGTGGAGCAATCCAACTTCTTTGAGCGGTACAGGACATGTAGTGGGATTTCCTGTAAGCGTCGCGACCAGTGACGGACAGAACATCTTTGTGATGTGGGGCGAACAAGTTAGTTCAAACAACTGGGTTGCTCGAGTAGGCGCAAGTGGAGATGGCGGGACCAGCTGGACGCAGGCACCCGGAATCAATGTCTCAAACAATCCCTCTGGAAATGCGGCTCAGGGCAATGATATCGCGACCGCCTCGATCGCATCATCTGGATCTCGCGGATTTGCTGCTTGGGAGTACGATACTTCCCCCACGAATGCTCAGATTTATTTCAGCTCGTCCTGAATGTTTTCTGCTCTAAAAAAATCTCACGGGTAAATGCGTCCGGATAATCGCGAATCACGATGAACAGCCGAAAAATTGGCCCACGCCTCATGTTGCTCGTTAGGCGATTCGATTTCAGTTTCTGGACATCCGAGAAAGAGTTATCTTAGCCAGAAGCGGCTATTACTTTTGACCGCACGTGACAGCCCACGTTCTGCTTACAAGGGACCAGGTCTTGGATTATGTCACAAAACATCCTGGTTCTTATCTCAGGCAGATAAAGCGAGAATTACATCTTCCCATGGGTGTAATTCAATATCAGCTCTATTCACTAGAAAAGGAGCGAAAGATTCTCGCTCGGCGGAAGGGATTTTACAAACGGTTTTACCCGAACTTGGTGTTCAGCGAAAAAGAACAACTCATCTTGGATATCTTATCCCACGAAACTCAGCGAGATCTACTCCTCTTCCTGATTGAAAATCCGAAAACAACGCAAAAACGCCTTTCAGAATACGCAAAGATCTCTCCGGCCACGATCCACTGGCACATGAAGACCATCATAGAATCTGGACTAGTGAGGGTGATCCGGGACGGACAATCAGCGATGTATGAATTCGTTCAAAACAAAGCAGAAGTGCTCAACTTACTTCGGAGCTACCACTCTAACATTTGGCAAACTTGGGCGGATAGATTAACGATAACGGTGAATGCGGTTTCCGATGCTTCCGATCCCGAGGACCCTGGGATCATGGGCTGATTGGTACCGGAAACAATTGGAACTGGAAATTTCATTTCACAATGATTGACCTAATTGGGTTCACTTCACTTCAGGTGGTGGAACCTACTCAGGAAACCGTTGTAGAGTCCATTCTGGATGTTGCGACCATCATCTTTTGCCTTACTATGTTTACAATTACACTCTATGCCTGGTCTAGAAGCGGAAGACAGTTTTCTCTGTTAATCGTCGCATCTGCTTTTCTCGTGTTCCTCTCGGGTGAGCTGATCGAGCTACTTCCGGTACTAGACCTCGTGAAAACCCTCGCCAGGTCCATTCTTGATTTTCTGACTTTGACTCTGTTTTTCATAGCTTTAGTTGTACGACCGCGGAGGGGGAGCAGGCTGAAGGACCTCCGGTAAGTCTCAACGAATCTGAATTTCCCTCAGTAATGTTAACGAATCAACTTACTTGCGAAGCCAAGCTCTCGGCTCGATTCGTTTGAAACCGCAGCTGCCGTTTGTGTGCAATGCTAAAATTTTCATGCATCCACTGAATGTGCTTCCACTGCTTCTCAGTCATCGGCCGAAATTGCTTCTCACATACTCCGCATGTACGAATTTCTTTCAAATCTGCTTGCGAGCGCTGCGAACTGGCGTATCTTTCTTAAACTACCATAATTGAACGCTTTTTCTAATCGCAAATCCAAAAGTACAACTCGTTGCAATTAGCTGCAAAGCAAAAGCTACACGGATTGCAGTTCAGTTTCTCTTCAGTTTAGAACTCAGAAACAAAGACACGTAGAAAACAGAAGCAATGGCAACGGCGTAAAGGATTATTTGGAACAAAATTCCCGAGGCCGAAGCAACTGCAATAGGCCAATATTTTCCTGTCGAATAGCCAATTAAGATCAATAGCAGGGACCAGCCAACTGTTCCAATAAAGGTCATCAAGAAAAATCGAAACGGCTCCATCCTCAACACTCCTGCAGGGATCGAAATCGACGATCGGATCCCCGGGGTGAAGCGAGCGATCAAAATCAGAAGAGTACCCCCTCTACCGCTGAGCCACACTTCAGATTTCGTTAGCGAGTTCTCATTCACTCCGATTTTCTTCGCAAAGCCGTACACCAGAGGCCTTCCCAAAAATAACGCAAGATAATAAACTGCAAGACTGCCCGCCACGCCGGCCAAAATGCTAATAGACAGAGC
>JAPCJV010000242.1 GCA_027886785.1 Nitrososphaerota archaeon
GAAAGAGCGGTCCAGATGGCGCTCGATGCACAGCTGCTGGATATCAAGGACGCGACCAAGGCGTTCGGAGTTCTGATCCACGTTTCGGGAGGCGACGACATCACTCTGGATGAAGTAACCCAAGCTGGAGAGATGATCACTAGATCTCTTCCGAGCAAGGCGCGCGTCGTCTGGGGAGCACGAGTTGAGCCCGCACTCCAGGGCAAGGTTAGGGTCATGGTCGTCCTGACTGGTGTGGAGAGCACTTTCGCCGCAGAGAAATCTGGCTCCATAGCACGAATGATTCGGTCGAGATCCTAAATCAAGATAAGTGCGTGCAAAAAAGGATAAGGGTGTATAGAGGAACACACGAAGGTGTGTTCTCTTTCTGTCCACCTCTCCTCTTTTTCACAAAACGTCCAAACAAGAAATTCGCCTAAACTACGTTAGGTTTCCTAGATTTCCTTCTAGGCGGATTTCCGTTCTAGGGCGGTGCACACTATGCAAACAAGAGAAGAAGATCCGCACCTATTTCTGAAAGAGAAGGTCGAGGGATGGCTCGACGACGAGGGGATTTCCTACGAGCCCGTTCCCGATTTTAACTCTCACTTTCACCTAAAATCAAATCTCAAGAATATTGAAGCCCACCTGAGCGAACCCAAGGTAAGGAAGGGAGTACTAGCTATTCAAGCGATAGTTTCGCCTGACGAAACTCAACTTGCAAAGGTTCAAGCGATGAAACCGGAAGCTCGAAGGGGTATCTTTCTATCCCTTTTCTCAAAGTTGGACCGTTCCGAGTATTTGTTTATGCTCCAGGAAGATTTTGAATCCAAGAGCTGGCTTCGAATTCAGCGCACGCTATACATCGAAGATCTTACGAGGACCATCCTTCTTTCCGAGATGAAAAATCTCAACACAAAATTTGTAGATATGAATTATGAATTGAACATCGCTCTCGAAGGAGTTGTAACTTCCAGCGGCGATAAGACAATTTACTCCTGAGCCGTGTGCAAAGCATTCAAAAGTTCTCTAAGAAACTCTATGCCAATTTCTTACGACCGATCCAATCATCGTAACTACCAGCACGTTAATCATGATTGCTATGATCACCACGCGGTGGCACTCCGGCAATAGACCGGAGAATATTTCCCTATTCTAAAATTGCGAATTTTTAGGCGTCGGGAAGAAGATTGAGATCTTCTTTGATTGCCACGTATTGTTTCAACAGGATGTATCCCTTTTCGGTAAGCTTGTACAATCTCTTTCCGTCGGTTTCCTGGGAAAACACGACTCCCTGAGTTTCCAGATCTTTGATGTATCCCTGCATCACAGTCCAAGACAGGTTTGCTTTGTACATAATGTGAGTCGGCTTTTCGGCACCTGCGCCGATCGCCTTAACAATATCACACAATGTTTCCATACGAGACCTTCTGTTAAGTGGTGCTTGTGGTTGCTGGGTCTGAGTCTGCTGTCCTTCTATGAGAAATGTGGTTGCCAATTCGGGTTTCTACTCCATCCTTTTCGGGTATATCGTCTACAGATGTTCCCGGAATATATCCTTCCAAGCACTTTATTCTGAAAACCGACCCCAGGGTTTCTGGAAATCGGCAACATTTCACTGAGGTTGTCTAGTTCGCGTAATTACTTGGCAGTCTGGACGAAGAAATCAAGACTAGCCTGAGAAAGCGAGAATGGACAGTCCAGTGGGCGTGAAGGCGAGACTGTGGTAGGTCCGGTCGTGTTCCGTACCCCTTAATTTCTTCACCACGAACCTGGTCCTCATCTCCATCGATTCAGTCACGTAGCTTTCCAACTGGAAAATCCCGTCGGCAACAAATTCCTCAACGCCGGTCTCGTGCGGCTCATTTTTCGTCATGTGTCTCGATGCAGTCATGAGGGTCGTTATTCCCTCTCGTTTGAGGGTCTTGTAAATGAGGTGCATCATGAAGGTGTAATCGAACTTTTCTCCTGTACCGCTCAAGAATGCAGTCAGCGAATCAACGACCAGTCTCTTTGCCTTGATCTCGTCCACAGCTTCTAGCAAGACCTGGATGTTGGAGCTGAGCCCCCGTCCTTCGAGTACATCTAGGTCGAGCAGTTTCAATTTTTTCTTTGCTTCAAGGGCGGAAAGATCGAATCCAAAATTCAACATGTTTCTCTTTAGACTGCGAATGTCTTCCTCGAACGTCGCATATACCGCAGGCTCGTCCATCGTTAAAGCGGCATTGTAAACTAACTCGCAAGAAAAGATTGTTTTACCTGTACCCAGACCCCCGATCAAAAGGACAAAGTCTCCTCTCTGCAGCCCTCCCTGGATTAGGGGATCAAGTCCGGGAACCCCAGTTGGTACGCGGGACTCAGAAACCTTCGAGCTCAAATTCAGTCGATGGATAATTTTTGAACCTCCTAAAAAATACATTGTTTAGCAAAGTTTGGCTCGATAAAATTTGGATGGGGTAAATTGTTCCGCGCCCCAAAAAATTTTCTTTGACGTGAAGCTGAGCTATGAAGCCGGACTCCTTTTCACTTAATAGAATTTGAGAACAAATTTTCTCTGATGCCCCTAGCGATGAGGTTTAACGAGTACTCGGAGTACTCGAAAGCCTCCGTCAATTGGAGCCACATTTGTGGGGGCAGTTGAGCGCTTTGTCCATCACCTCGAATCCGATTTTGAGGGAGCTAGTGTACGGCGGGCACTTTCTTGCACTAGGTACCGCAAGCATAGCAGCTGCCGGTGCCTTCCTAGCCGGACGATCTCCGAGCATCCTGCTTCTCGTAATGGCATACCTCTTTTCGTATGGCGCCTACATGCTCAATCGAGGGAGCGAGGTTACTCAGGACAGCATTTCGAATCCTGATCGAACTGATTTCCTGCAGGGCCGTAGCAGGTACCTCACCACTATTTCAGGAGTCAGTTTTGGAGCCGGCTACCTGATCGCGGCGTTTGTAAATTTCATCTTTCTGATCGCACTCACCATCCCCCTTCTACTAGCTCTTGCGTACACAGTGGGATCGAAAAAATTTGTAAAAATAACGGGATCGAAGAGGCTCAAAGAGAAGCTTCTCGTAAAGAATATCGTAATTTCTCTGGGCTGGTCCCTAATTCCTTTACTCGTCGGACTGTATTATCAGAGCGTCCCCGTCGTTCTCCTCGCGTTTGCCCCTTTCATATTTTTGAGGTTGATGTCGAACACTGTCTTTTTTGATCTGCGCGATGTAAACGCCGACAGAGATTTCGGGGTTCGCACGATCCCTGTAGCCCTCGGATCAACCAAGGCTTACAGATTGATGAGCCTCTTTGATGTTCTTTCTGCCTTATACGTGATCGCTCTAACAGCAGCTCACTTTTTTCCGACTTATTGTCTCGTCCTGGTTTCTCTTCCGATTTACTCAGTTTTCTACCGCTGGGCTTCGCAGCGCCCGGGTGCGAATCTGGGAGTTCTCTGCGACTTCGTCGCTGACGGTGAATATTTACTATGGGGGCCCGTGATGCTTTTTGGAAAAATCATCTAAGCTGGATCCCCGGCTAATCGGAAAGACCGTCGGCCTTGACGACATCATACAGAAGTACCGTCTTGAAATCGAGAGAGCCATCGAGGAAACGGATCTAATTCAACACTCGCCATTAAGCAGAGAGGCGCAGGCGGTCATGAAAGCTGGAGGCAAGCGACTCCGACCAGTCCTTCTGCTCATGAGTTGTGAGGCTGTGTCCGGACAATTCGTCTCCGGGATTCCAGCGGCCCTTGCCTACGAGCTCGCTCACGAAGCCTCGCTGGTGCAGGACGACATTTTCGATGATTCTGATTTGCGACACGACAAGGAAACGGTCCACAAGCGCCAGGGCATGATCGCAGCGGTTCTTGTGTCCGATTTGATGATTTTTGAGATCTTCAACCAGCTTGCAAAGTATGAATCGAGTACCTTAACGAAGGCGAAGATGGCGCAGCTCATGAGATACATTTCTCGCGCCGCTAACCTCACGATCAAGGGTGAGTACCTTGAAGCCCGGTACGCGACTAAGGAAAGTTTCTCCGAGCAAGAGTATCTGGAAGTCGCCGAACTAAAGACCGGATCCCTGCTCGCGGCAACAGCAGCCTCGGGAGCGCTCGTAGGAGGTGCATCTGACCCGATAATCAACTCGATGTATCA
>JAPCJV010000243.1 GCA_027886785.1 Nitrososphaerota archaeon
AGGAAAGTTTTTTTTCACCCGCAATGGAAACGGGTTCTAATAACTTACTGACTCAGCTCGAAAGTTTATTCTGGCCGAGAGTCCTTTTACGCCTCTCCCTGAGTTTGGTAATAGACCATCTTGTGATTATGGGATATCATCTTCCTGAAATGAATGGTCTCGATGCTGCCAAGGAATTGAAACGACTCGCTCCTAAAACGGAAATTATCGTAGCAACTACAAACTTTTCCATCGAGAGTGAAGCGGCAAAGGCTAGGTTTGGTTTCATTATCAAACCATTTGGAATTTCAAAATTCCTTGACCTTGTTGATTCGAAATTATCGGATATTCTCTTAACGAGCGTCTAGCGATGTCGCTCTTTGAAACCGCTAGAACTTTCCCATTCGCTAAATGGAAAATATTTTTGATTCCCAGCGCTTAGCAATAGAAATTCAATGATTGGTTTAAGAGCGTCGGGCCCGCGTTTCACGAGATCTTTCGCCGCTAGAATGCGGCGCTATAGGGCGCACCAACTTCGTAACGAATTAGAAGAACCAAAAAGAGTATCTAGGGTACGAGGGATCAGAAATTGTAAATTTCCTTCATGCGAAGAATGGTAGCAGCTTCGCCAGTTTTTGAATTCCTTTCTCCAGCATTTGGGACAAGTTCACTTATCTGATCGTAAGCGTCAATGAATCGAAGGCCTCTCTCGGTTATCCGATAAAGCTGTGAACCTTGTTCATATTGTATCAAGTCCCTTTCTTGCAGGAGTTTCAGATATCCCTGCAATTGGGAGTAGGACATGTATGCCTTGTACATAATCTGAGTTTTCGTTGCTCCAGTCTTGATCGAGCGAAGCATCGAGTCAATGATCTCAGTGCTGCTTCGATATTTCATAAGGGTCAAGGTCAAAGCAGTAGTATAAAACTGTGATGAAAGAATCTTTGACCATGCCAATGAAAAGGTAGGAATTTCCTTTCGTGCGAATATGATAAATGTTTGCAGAATATTGCGTCCAGCTTAAAGATCCGATCTTCCGTGAGAGCTTTTCCACCAGCACCTAATTATAGAAGATTCCTCTACGTATTGGATTAAAGTTTGACCGATACTCACTCCGGTGACAATTTTGTTTCTTCGGGTTTGAAAATTGCCGTCGTCGATGACGAGGAGGATTTGGCTCTCGTTTACAGAGTTATTTTTCGGAAATTAGGTTATTCTCCTCCATCGATTTTTCGTGACGGAACCTCGATAGTCAAAGCTCTTGCGAGAGATCACGGATCCTTCGACATCATCGTCATGGATTACCGAATGCCCGAAATGAACGGCATCGAAGCGGCCAAGATCATCAAAAAGTACAGACAAGACACGAAAATAATTCTGGTCACTGCATTTGATTCTGTGAAACAAGAAGCACTTGCCGCTGGATTTACATTCCTTTCAAAACCATTTTCAATTGAACAACTTGCTCTTTGTCTAGAATCCGTTAAAGCAACGGGATACTAGGAATCCTTGCACAAAGCTGCTTCTCAAAGATCCCTATGGTGAAGTGATTTTCTAAAGTAGGTAGCTGCAATTTGGGAAATTGTAAAGAAAATAAACGATATCATCGGAGAAGTGCCACCACTTCTGAAGAAATTCTCTTTTAACAAAGACGGAAATTCAGGAGTTTAACTGGAAGATTGAAGAAGACGCTGTTATCTCTTCACAGAAAGTCAGTCGTCATCATCCTTGCAATAGTGACTGTCGCCGTCATACTTTCAGTTGCAGCTTTTCTTTCGTATGATTACACATCAAGCAACATAACTAGTTCAGCAATTCAATCGATTCATAGCAACGCGCAGGTTCAAGCGAGTGATATGAGTAACCTAATTGCTGCAAAGTTAGAGGCGATTACAACAAATTTGCAGGTCATTTCAGCTGCAGACGGCATAATCACGTACAATGTGAGTGCGGTTAATCACCTTCTCGAAGCCGCCCAGAATTCCACTAGTGATGTCACTTACACTTACGCGTGGGTAAACGCGACAGGCATTCCCATTGCAAATTCTAACCAAACACTGCTGCTTACGGCTCAGAGGCTACACATTAATGTTAGTCAGCAGGCATACTTCTCGATTCCTAAGGAGACGGGTAGGATCTACTTCAGTACAAATTATGTCTCAGTAGTAAATGGCGGCCGTTACGTTGTTTTGGTTCAGCCGGTATTTCGCAGCCAGATAATCGGCAGCCGAGCGATTACGGCGTTCGACGGAATATTGACAGCTTCAATCAGCGTTTCATCTCTCGGACGATATGTCCAAGATCAATTGGCTTCGCATTTTCAAAGCAGCATGGGGATCATCGACCCCACTGGGGTCATTCTCTATTCTGCGAACGAAACGTTGGTAGGGACGAATGTATTTGGGGCACAGTTCCAGAGGTTGCTTCCGGACGCATTGAAGCAACCGTTCGATACCATGCTCAACCAATCGTTAAAGGGAATCACGGGGTTCCAGGACTTTACGTACAATGGAGTAAGCGGTGGACTTGCGTATCAGCCCGTTTTGGTGAAGATTAACGACAAAAACCATACAGCGCCCCAAGAATTTGCAATTTTATACATATCAGCGCCAGATCTACTTGCGGAAGCCCAGGCTTCGCAAATTAACCTTTTAGGTCAAGTGACATACATCACTGTTTTGGGAATCGGTGCATCATCTCTCGCAGCGTGCCTTGTTGTAATAAGATGGAACAAAAGGCTCGATGACACTGTGAAACAGAAAACTGCTGATCTGCTTTCATCAAACGATCAGCTCGTCTTAACAAATGACCAATTGGCTAACGCCAACAGGCAGTTGGAAGAACAAGCAATGGCTCAGAAAGACCTCATCAACATAGCGGCACACGAGCTTCGAACGCCTACACAGAGCATCCTTGCTAGCGCAGAACTTTTGCGAGATGCAGTACATCCTTCAAAGGCGATTTCGGTCCCGCTCTCGTCTGAATTGCAATCTTCCCCTTCACAAGAATCTATTGCGTATTCACCGCGACTAGAATCTAATCAAGATCAAAAACCAACAACCAGCTTTTCCATTAAAGACATTAGCGATCTGATTGATTCGACGTACAGGAACGCGACTAGACTTGGGAAACTGACAAAGGATATCCTTGAAGTTGCAAGAATCGATAACCACACTCTGAAAACGGAGAAGGAAGCCTTTGACCTAAACGAAACAATTAGAGAGGCTGCAAGCGATTGCCGAAAATCGCCCGTCCTGGATAGAGACGGTCGCAGTCCGGGTCCTCACATTCTATTTGATCTAGAGTCTTCCGAGTTAATTGTCAATGCAGACAAGACAATGATCTACGAGATTATTTCGAACTTGCTCAGCAATGCCATAAGGTACACAAAAGATGGCAAGAAAATTACGATAGAAGCCAAAAAGACGGGTGATTCTGTAACAGTAACCGTAACGGATGAGGGTAACGGAATCGATCCCGAAATCTTCCCCCGGTTGTTTGGCAAGTTTGTCACGAAATATGGAACCGGTCTGGGCCTGTATATCTCGAAAGGATACGCCGAGGCGCATGGAGGAAGGATTTGGGCAGAGAATGGACGAAACGGACGCGGCGCATCTTTCTCTTTTTCCTTGCCTCTCAATTCCTAACCCATGCCACTTTGATACAACTCTGATTTACATTTAGAACAGAAAGACAAAAAACGTTAGATTTTAGGGCATTCATGAAAAAATAGGTCCCTTGATGCAATTCAAATTGCGATTCTTTTGAAACTTCTGGAGTGGAAGTCCCAGACTTTGACCTCTTTATCCTTCTTTCTTGGTGCTCTTGAACTTGGATACCTTGTCGAAATCCTTTACATCAATTCCAAACCTTTTAGCAGCCTCCATGATTCTCCGCTTTGCCATTGCGGGGTGGCAGAATTTTGATTCAACCTGATCGAATCTCGCCATCGCGTTGCGCAAGTGCGCCACGTCATTGATTGGAAGCGCGCGCGCTGTTATTGCATTCATGCGATGGATTATTTTGGATTCATTCAGACAATCATCGATTAATGTGAGCTTATTCTTCTAAAAACACACCTTATCGGTTGTCGGATTTTCTTACGGCTTGTGGATCCAGATTTTTTTAGAAAAATTAGGACATGAC
>JAPCJV010000244.1 GCA_027886785.1 Nitrososphaerota archaeon
CAAGAAGAGTAGTCATTTTGACAGACATTGATTCCGTGTTATCCGGCTGAACGAGGATCCCATTTTTTCCGTCCTCGATGAGCTCTGCGACACCAGCCTCGACAGTTACGAGAGAAGCTTTCGAATGCAACCAGCTCTCGACGACCACCAAACCAAATCCTTCCTTCACGGAAGGAAGCACCGTAAAATCGCAGCGTTCGTACATCGCATCCAATTCTTTTTGATTCAAGTGCCCTGCCAGTATTACGCGACTCTCGAGACCGAGATCTTTGGAAAGGTTCTCCAAATTCGTTCGCCAGACGGACGATTTGGATAACCCCAGACCGCGGCCCGAGCCAGAGAAACTTCCATTCCCTACGAGCACCAACTTGAGTTGAGGAAACCTTGAAGCAATTTTCGATAACGCCCTAATTGCTCTATCTTGACCCTTCATCGGATCCATCCTTGCTACTGATAGAATGACACGATCTCCCTCAGAAATGCCGAGCTTCTTCGAGGTCTCTTCGATTTCCCTGGGACCAGGCTTTGAATAATCATTGGGATCTATGAAGGGATAGATTTTCCGCACTCTTCCTTCGTATCCAAAGGATTTGAGAGAAGTCAGGTACTTGGTACTGCTGACTATGACCATGTCGTAATTGTTGAAATAATCCGCAAGGAAATTTTTCCATTGGTTGGGGATCATCGTTTCATCAAACGGTATATGCCATCTGAAGATCTTGGGCTTCAGGGTCATTAGCAATTTTCCAGCGGGTAGTTGTTGAAAGTCGTGAATGTAAAAAAGATCAAAATCGATCTTTGCGTCCAGCTTCTTCATGAGCTCCGCGGACACACGGTTGTAATAGGCGAATTCTGAAAAATCATCGGTCCAGAAAGCATCCTGAGTAGCCCGGTTTTCCGGATTGATTCCATGGACGGCTCCCCAGATTGTCTCTTTGGTATTCCCGTAACCTGCGAGCCTCTCTTTTTCTATGGAAATATTGTGCACAGTTATTCCCCCGACCTTTACCGTCTCTGGGCCTGACGGATTGAGAGAGATCCAGTGGGCGTCCTGTAGCGTTCCATCGTCCAACATTCTTTTCAGCAGTGGAAACAACATTCGAGTTAATCCTCCCGTGGAGAACTGGTAATCCGCTCCATCTTTCAATGTGGACAAGTCCACTTCCGCGGATCCATTACCAGAAGAAGCCGCCCTAGGGACGCTATTAGTAAATTGAACGAGGGGTGTCTGGGTGTTTATGCACATTTTTATCCGAATGGCCAATTTTCAAAACACCAAGAATTTTTTGAATAGCGAGCTAGAGCCCTAGAATTCAGAATGAATTGAAGGGTTCACGTATATCTGTCTATTCGTGGTTTGGGAGATCAAATTATTTAGGGCGTTACGCGTTAGCGGGAGAAATCCAAAACTCTTCGGACTTTCTTAAAACAAATTTCTGCACAAACAGCAAGGCCTTTATGAGTGAAGTTGTAGATGAGATGAATTTCAGTTTGGAATCGCAAGACGTATAACAGAAAATTCCGGAGGTGCTCTGTTCCATGCCTCGAATCCTTGCCTTCGTCCATATTTTTGTGGAATCCCCAAGATTGGACGAAGTTGTCCATGCACTCAAAGGTCTACCGAACATCGAGGAATTGTCCGCCGTAACGGGTGAATTTGACATCGTGTCAATTGTGTCTGCGAGAGATCTCGAAGAATTCAGAGATCTATTGAAGAATAGAATAATGAAAATTGGCGGAGTGAAGAGTACGGTCTCGTCCATCGTTTTGCATCGACACAACATTTCGGTGCCGGTGAGAGTGGCCGCTGAGATAACCGCTTAACTTGAATCATCCCTCTGCAGATTTTGATTCTAATTCGAGCTTTCAGCTCTCGGTGGAGCCCTGCTCATTCGGTGGACTACGTTTTAACGGGTCTTACTTTTGTTGGAAATTTGTCCATGGACGACCAGGGCAAGAAGATAAATTCCAAACACAAACAACATTACAGCCAGCTGCGCTTCTGTAGAGCTTCGTGAGTAGGGTTGACTTATTCCGAGGACCTGATAATAGACCGCGTAGCCCCCCAGAATCATTATCCCAATGAATGCAGACCACACAATCGTAATCCTGACATTTTGTGATCTGTACAGCACTTGACTTCGCCTATGATACTAAACCTAGCATCTTAAGAATTTCCGGCAAAAAAGTAAAAGCTACATGAAAGCACTGCAATGATAAATAAGGAATTTCAGAAGGACGCACAACTTGATCGAACGGATGGGTGTCTGATGCAGCAATTCCGAGATGAGATGAAAGCTAGATCAGATCTGAACTCAGTGTCTACTCCAAGCTTCGAGACTAATGTGCTGTTTTGGGCAGATTGTTTGAAGGTACTGAATTCACTCCCCGAAAATTTCGTGGATATGGTGTACGTTGATCCTCCCTTCTTTTCTCAAAGAAAATATGGGATGTTGAAAAAAAGTAGGCAAATTGAACAGGGTTTTGAGGACATCTGGCGTGGAGGAATCACTTCCTACCTTGTCTGGATGAAGCCGAGGTTGAGAGAATGCCACCGGGTCCTCAAGAATTCGGGTTCTGTGTACCTCCATTGCAACTGGTTTGCCAACGCTCATCTGAGATTACTGATGGATGAAATATTTTCCTCAGGAATAAGATGCGAAATCATCTGGGACAAGGGGTTCAGAGGTACTGAGCGCCGACGAAATTGGCAGCAATCCCACGACACGATTTTCTTCTACACGAAGACAGATGATTACGTTTGGAATGATCAACATCAAAAGTACGCAGATTCTGGTTTGAGTCGCTACAACAAGCAAGACAAGAAGGGAAAGAGATTTGCGCGCATTAAGAGAAGGCATTCCGACGGAACTGTCTATTATGGGAAAACGTACCCCAATAGTTTGGGGAAACGAATCAACGACATTCTCAGAGTTCCAGTTTTAGCGGCGACCTCCAAGGAAAGGAATGGTTACCCCACCCAGAAGCCTGAAGCTCTGCTTGAGTACTTTATCCAAGCTTCGACAAATCCCTGTGATCTCGTTTTGGATCCCATGTGTGGAAGCGGGACCACAATTGCAACCTCTCACAGGCTGGGGCGAAAATGGATTGGGATCGATTCCTCCAGAATAGCATGGGAGCTTGCGACCGATAGGATGCAAAAAATATCCGGAAGTACTGATTTTAGAGCCGTAAAATTCTAATCGGTCTCTAAATTAGCACAGAAAGTCGATCACGTTAAATTTGCTTATTTCGACCTTTAGCTGAGAGTTCGCCAAAAAATTCTCTGAAGGCTCAAATGCTATTCAAGGATGATGATTGGACAACGAAGAGCATAGTTCCCGCAAATTCTGAAACTCCTTCAGCGCAATTAAAATCGGATCTTACGGACAACAGTTCGTTCTACAAAAGGAATCATTTTCTGATGCCAGAGGTGGATACAGCAAACTGGCAATTGGATGTAGAGTTCGGCTTTTCAAAATCGATTTTTACTCTTGAAGCTGCAAGCATTCTTGATCCTCATTAAGAAGCCGAGATTCGCCCAAGCGGAGAGCGGAAGCGCCCGTCTCTACACAAGCTACTTCGCTTTGAACACTGCCGGACGCTTCTCCACGTACGCTGCCAGGCCTTCTTTCGCATCTTCACTCTGGAACAGCAACTGCTGATTCTCGCGCTCCACTGCCAGCGCCGACTCCATGGGAATCTCCCAGCCCGTCTGCACCGCACGCTTGATCCGTCCCACAGCCTTGGCGGCTTTGTTTGGAGGACAGAATTGCTTGGCGTATTCCATCATGTTCTCCATAAAACCGTCGCGCTCGTAGATATCGTTGATGATGCCCAGCTCCTGCGCCTCTTCAAACGAGAAGGTGTTGCCCGTAACCATCAACTCGATGGCCTTGCTCTTCCCCACCATGCGCGACAGACGCTGAGTGCCGCCGGTGCCGGGGAGCACTCCCAGATTGACTTCAGGCAACCCGATCTTGCCCGCATCCTTCCGTGCGATTCGAAGATCGGCAGCCATGGCGATCTCCAGCCCTCCACCGACGCAATGCCCATTGATCGCAGCAATCACCAGTTTCGGCGTGTGCTCCAGCCGCAGCAGCGTTTCATTAGCGTGCAGGC
>JAPCJV010000245.1 GCA_027886785.1 Nitrososphaerota archaeon
AAACCCAATGGCGAAGAAACCGAGAATATCATCAAGGTGGCTTCTGAACTTATAGCCGAGCTTTCAAGTGCGAAACAGCAGAGCTTCAAAGTAGGATTCGCGCACAGCTCAGAGATTGGCTCGAAATTGCCAAACGACGTCGGGCCTGCTGGGATTGGTCTTCTCTATTTTGATCTGAGTAACACCTCGCGTTTTTGTTTTCTAGTCGTAGACGCTAACAACGCAAAGCTCGGATTCCGAGAGAAAATACTGGAAGAATTTCTTGCAAAGACGGAGGTGAGGATTTTGGAGATCTGCACTTCTGACACTCACGTTACAGCGGCCAGAACCTTCGAAGCGAAGGGGTACCTGGCATTAGGAGACAGAATGTCCCATGAAGATTTTGTTTCCGTACTTTTGTTACTTTTCGAAAAGGCGAGATCCAGAAGTTCTGTCGGCCAGTTCTCCACACTGGCCACAATCAGTCAGGTAAAGACCATCGGAGGAGAAGTAATGGACGACTTTTCCGGGTTGTTAGATGAAACCAGCCTGATCGCCAAGAGAGGCGCTGCGGCCCTCGCTTTAGTTGCCGTCGTAGTTACAACCCTGGTTGCCATCGTATAAGCGAACTCGCGGGATCCACCTGAATATCGTGATTGATACTAAATCGTACTGGCTGAATTGTCGAGTATAATAGAAGGGAAAGAGTCAAATCTCTTTCCTAATTGTCGAAGAACGAAATAATGGTAGCATCATCCGACGACGTAGATCGAATTGAGGACCCCGCTTTCGGGGATTTATTGCGGGACCTGGATCGCGACCAGGTCAAAATCATCGTGCGTCTTGAGTTAAGGCGCTTTCGAAAACCCACGACTTTGGTAAGTGGCTTGCCTGGTAGCGAATTGGAAAAAGTGGCGAGGGACTTGAAAAAGCGCCTTGCGACGGGCGGGTCAGCTAAAGACGGTCAGATCATTTTGCAGGGCGAGCATCGAGAGGCCGTGAAGGAAGCTCTGGTAAAGTTAGGGTACCCTCAGGAAAATATCGAAGTGCAATAGATACTTTTCTTCTCCTAATTTGGAAAATCTGATTCCTAAATTTAGTTGCAGCGTAGGATCAGAAAATTTAACCAAACCAAGTCATATATAGTTAAGCGAACGCTTAACCATCCTCATGCCCGAGTCCAGTTCCATCGAAGGGACGATAATTAGGACGTACCAGCTTAATGCGAATCCTGAGCGAGTGTACGAGGCTTTTACAAATAAAAAGGACCTCGAAATGTGGAAAGCAGATGATTACGAAATCGAGCCGCGCAAGGGAGGGAAGTACAAGATGGGGCTTGAATCCGATGGGTATACTTTCACCGGCGAATTTCTAGAGCTCGTACCCAACGAGAAAATAGTATACAGCTGGAAAATGAACGAGTACGATGAAAACTCCAAGAAACTGATCCCCCACTGGTCGCACGACCAACCCACCAAGGTCACCGTGCGGTTTGAGAAAGCCGGAAACCAGGGAACCAAAATCACGCTAATTCACGAAGGCTTTCCAGAAAGAGACGAACAGTACTTCATGCATGAAGTGGGTTGGGATCTGATTATCGGGAAAGTACTCGGGGCTTACTTGGAAAAAAACACTCAAGATTATCTTCGATGGTGGAAAGAACAGGAACCTACTTGGCAGCAGACTTGGCAGAAAATGACCGAGGAGCGGATAAAGGCCGCCGAGCGAATGAAGGTTGAAGCTTAGAGGTCAAGAAGTACCTTTGTCAATTCAAGCGAAATCCGCAGAACCAAGCTCCAGAGCTTCCCCCGGTGGGGTACAATCCAAAAGACCAGGCGCTGTTACTGCGCTCGGAGGCATCGAAATTATCCTCGGGATCTTCTCGTTTTTCGGAGGGTTTGTTCATGTTTTTCTGGGGATTGGCAGCATCGTCAACTTTAATGGTCAAGGCATGACGGGCCCTGCTGCAAACGATTTAGGTGCGCTTTTGATTTTGGTGGGCATTCTGTTTCTAGTGAGTGGTGGGATCACCTTTTCCAGGCCTAAAGGATCCTGGCAATTTGGACTTGCAGTTGCGATCATTGGTCTTATTTCCGGTATAGTTTCTCTGGCGCTGCAAACTGTAGGCGCAATCCCCGGATTGGTTCTCAGTCTCTTGATACTGTACCTGTTGTCTAGACCCGGCGTGAGAAATTTCCTGAAGAAGTAGCCCTCGTACTCTGTGAAAAAGATCGAGAGGGCTGGAGTTTACAAAGCAATATCTATTTTCTTACTGATGAAAACAGCAGGAATAGTTGAAAGACAATTTCTTCGAGCTCGTCTATACCATAGTTGCCCAGGTTCCCCGCGGGCGCGTCACGACCTACGGAGCCGTTGCAAAATTCCTAAACAAGCCCAGGGGATCGCGAGCGGTGGGATGGGCAATGAGGCAGTGCTCGAACGAGAAAGTGCCCTGCCACCGGGTAATTTATTCGGATGGTACTGTTGGTGGATACGGCGTTGAGGGCGTTAGCAGGAAAATCGCCCTGCTCAGAACGGAGGGAATTATTGTCTCCGAAGATCGAATAGACTTGGGATGCTATTTCTTTTCGCGGTTTACTTGGAAACCAGTGTCTTTTCGGGAAAAGTAACCGTCTGCGCTTTTCGCTGTACTCCATTTCGCGTGGCAATGTTTATTGCAATAGCGGCGATCACTGCTACAATAATTAGGGCAGTGGCATATTGTACCTTGGTAACGAAAAAGGACGAAACACTTACCAAAATTAGTCCCCACGCGACGTAATACATCCTCTGAATCGATCCGAAAAACGCAAACGCGGAGACCAGAGTCCACGCACCTGCTCCAAGAAAGATTACAGAGAGAGCTTCGGAGAGAGAAAGAATCTCGACGAGATAAAGAACCATAGGAATCAGAATTGCGAAGGTGATCCCTTCGACATATGCGAGCCTCATAATTGCCCTTATCGGTTAAAGGAAACTAGCCTTATTTATGCTGAGAGCGCAATATTGAACCAGAACTCAAAACTGATTTCATAAGCCCTTTTGTTAATAGCGATAATTACAGAGAGTAAATCTCGAGTTCTCCGTACGGAAGTAGATTGGGGAATCTTTTTAGAAAATATACCCCAACCCAAACCCGAGGCCGAAAGCTGCCAGGAGGATTGCGCCTGCAATTGCTGCCAGAACCGCGTAGACAACGATGACAACAATCACCGAAACTATGACGTAAGTGATAGCTTGTTCCTGAGGAGTCCCAAGCATAATTGGCAAACCCAAGTAGAGAATGTACAGCCCATACAATAAACCGAGAAACGCCAGAATACCGCCCACAAAAGGAATAATATACAGAATCGAAGCCAAAAAGAACGGTGTATATGCGTAGGCAGCTAAACGAGTTGCACGCACTTGGTTTGTAGACGTACGAAAATTCGGACCCAATTTCCACACAACAAATCCTATCACGAAGACGCCTATGATATCAAGGATGAATGACAGGATGGCGTGCCCAACGGCATATCCTGCAAAGAAGCCGTATAACCCTCGATAGATTATTAGATCGCCGATTAGAGTGCCTACAAGTGTGAGTACCGCTAAAACAGCCACGTAGTAAATCAACACGGAGTTGATCGGAACATCCGCGTCTCGGTACGCAGTCATGACCGAGGCAGGACTTTTCACCAAATCAATTGCATGTCTGAAGGTCGCCCCGATATTGAAACCAGTCGGCATCGCATGGCCCCCCGTGTACGGTGTTGGCGGCGTCGAATTCCCCATTCCGCCTCCTCCCATGGTCGGACCGCTGGAAGCGGTCGCGCTTACCTTCAAATCAGCTCCGCATTTCTGACAAAAAGTCGCATCATCCGCGTTAACTTGGCCACATTTTGGACAGTACAATTTGATTAGACCGAACGGCGAATCCTCCCCGATTTAAGGATACGGAAGCACTTCGTTCGGGGAAAGTCAATTTTGGCCAGAAAAGTTTCTCTCAGTTCGACCTTGCTCTATCGCTATCCCCTGTGTGAGATATCAAGGGTGTCCGCGAATGGAGAAAATATTGTCTAAAATCACGATTGGATCTCACTTGAAGGATTGGAATATTCATCTTCTATGATTCATGCAGACTTTTTCTTCCATTTTCC
>JAPCJV010000246.1 GCA_027886785.1 Nitrososphaerota archaeon
AGGGAGTAGGCAAACACAGGATACTTCAATGGAACTCCAATGAGGTACCCTTCCGAGAACTGGGCTGTTTCGAAAAAGGTGGGCGGACTTTTTCAATACCGAATTCAAGAAACATGGATCAATAGAGTCTCCAGCTCCGATGTATCGTCTCACTGGGAATGATTTTTTAGGCAGCGTTCTCTTTAACTGAAACTCGAATTCCGGAACGATGTAGAAGAGCTCATGTCTTTCTTTACAATAAAATCCAAAGATACTCTCCCGGCGAAATTTCGAATTACGGGGAGGATAAGAGATCAGAATAGAATTGTCGTCAAAGGGTTTACGGTGCAAGCTTTTGACAAAGATTTAGGAATCTACCTTCATCCGGATGATCGACTTGGCAAAAGCTTGACAAACGAAGATGGTTACTTCGAAATTCAGTTCGACTCCTCCACATTCAAAGATTGGTTCGAGGACTATCCGAATATCTATTTGGTCATTCGAGATGAAGAAGGAAAGTCCGTAACCACTACGGAAGCCAAGAAGAATACTACTGGAAAACTGGATTTTCAGATAAAGTTGGGTGTCACTGACATCAATCCACTCGAATCTGACATCTACTCCGGTAACTTTGACAGGATGAGGACAGCGTTTCAGAATCTTGGCGATTCTGTAGATCTATCGAAAAATGACATTCAGGTAACAGCTGATTTCGTTCTAGGCGCTATCGGGAGTTGGACCCTCTACAGGGATGAGCTTGTAAGGAGCGCCGGTTACGACGGAATACAAGTACCAAAGATTCCCAGAAGAGAGAAGCATGATCACGTAACGAGGTGGGACGAGGAGGTACTTCCTTAGTGATACCTGCAAACGGCATCTTCGGCATTGAGCACTTTGAAAAGAGAAAAGAAAATTATCAGACTATTGATCGAGACATCATCGAACATTGCGATGTCTGCATCATAGGATCGGGGGCAGCCGGTGCGGTGCTTGCTAAGAAGTTCTGCGATGCTGGCAGGTCCGTGGTTCTGCTCGAAAAGGGTGGATACTATGAGGGGGAGGACATGAATCAGCGCGATGAAGATATGATGCCTCTTCTATGGAAGAATTCTGGCGCCAACTTTACCGATGATATGAGGATCGCCATCGCCCAGGGATCTTGCCTTGGAGGATCTACAGTGATAAATGACGCTGTGTGTTTTCCGATCCCTGAAGTTACGAGTAAAGATTGGAGGGATGCGGGCGTCGACATCTCTGACGCCGAATGGACTTCGGCTGCCGCAGAAGTTTCAAACGAGATCCACGTTACAAAAGTAAGAGAAGAGGAGCTTGATCGGAACAGCCTCTTGTTGAAGAGAGGTTGCGAAGTGATGGGCTTTACGAAACATTACCCCAACTCGAGAAACTGTGTTAATTGCATGCAGTGCGGCCTGTGTCATCTTGGTTGTCATTACGAGACGAAGCAGGATATGCGTGTGACGTACATTCACAATGCCTTGAATGATCCGAAATCAATTATCAGGATATATTGTAACTGCAGCGTGCAAAAGTTAGAGCAGTCTACAGGTGTGATCGACGGCGTTGGAGGCGACTTTATCGATAATACCGGAAATGGGGTGTTCAAAATTACGGTCAATGCTGCGATAGTAGTAGTAGCGGCGGGATCGATCGCTTCATCTTACTTACTTTTGAAGAATCTCATAGCTCTCGACAAAGCTGGAAAAGGACTGGCTCTCCACCCAGCTCCCTTCTTGCTTGGAGATTTTCCGTTTCCGGTTCGAGGGAACCAAGGGATCCCTATGGCATACACTCTTCACGATTTCGGAGTGACAAACGGAGTGGAAAAGGGAGGGTTTCTCATTGAAGGAATATACCTTCCACCGTTGCAGTTTTCTATTCCGATTTCGGTCTCGGGCCCCCTCAATAGTGACTTGATGAAAAGGTACGACTATTACGCTATGGCAGGAGTTTTGGTGAGAGACGGTTCGAACGGAACTATCACCATAACGGATCAGGGCCTTCCAAGAATAACATATGTCCTGAGCCCATCCGAGCTGGAGGACATTGCGAAAGGCGTCGAAATAATTGCAAAAATGTGGTTCAAGTTGGGGGCAACTCGAGCTATTTCCTCCCACATGGACAAAGTGATCCTCGAAAACGTAGGAGACATATCCAGTCTTACTGATTCCATCAAAAATAACCCTGGGGGATTGATGCTCGGTTCTGCACACCCTCAGGGGGGAAACAGGATGGGAAACGATCCGAAAACCTGTGTTGTGGACTCGAATTGCCTCGTGTACGGGTTCAAGAATTTGTTCGTCTGTGACGCGAGTGTTTTTCCCACGGCAGTGGGAGTGAACCCACAGTTGACAGTGATGTCCCTTGCGACGATAATCGCAGAGAGAATAAACAAACGGTGGAATGAATTTGCCACTGATCCGATTCCAGTTCAGCTAGGTGAAGCGTGCTCTATCAGTCAGCCCATGTACTGCTCAGGTAACAGACTTGAGGAAATGTACGAGTCGCGGGATAACTCGTTTCCGGCGAGCTCATTGGTCAATTCCACTGAGGACGAAATCATCGATGGCAAGAATTGGTCTTTCGATCCTGGAACACTGATTGTACGCAACAATCGCTACTGGAAAGGGTTCTTTGCTGATGATCACAACCTGGCAAGTACAGTTACGATCTACGCAGGTGGTTTCTGGAAAAAGTTCTCCGAGGACGGCGATGCAATCAAAGGAGTAACGCATCCCTACGATCTTTCGAACGTTTTCGCGCACAGCAATGTATTCGAAGCTGAGTACCCCGGCTTCGGCAGAGTGGTTCAGCTAAAGTACACGGATCCCGAATTCGAGAGATTTTACGATTTTCTCAAAATAGTGGATCCTGATACAATCTTGGGCAAGGCATTTGCTGCCAGAGATCCTCCCAGGGGCGAACAGCTGCTCACCTTCGTCATGTCGAGAAAGTACAAAATGGATTTTATGACCCAGGATGATTTTAGTATGATTTTCTCGGCAAAGTCAAGAAAGCCAGATCCTGTCGAGGCCCTGGGTGTGTGGGAGGGTAGGTTGATTTCAAATTCGACTCTGTCTGCGGTCATGTTCAGATTCAGATATTACATGGACCCACAAAATCAACTCGCATGCAGATACGTCTTCGGCAACTTCTTGCCAGGTACTTCGAGGATCAGATTTTCAGAAAAGGAACTCAACATGTTTGACTTTACCGGTGGATTGTTCCGGGATGAAATTAGGTTCGTTAGGAAGGACGTCATGCTCGGGAAGTACGTCTCTATTCAAGATCCCATATTCAAGTTGTTTGAAAAATCGCAGGGCTTTTTGATGCGGGAGAATAATCAAGAATGCATGCCTTACTTGCTTCGGCGAATTGCATGAACGGACATACCCTGAGAGGCTAGCATCAAGGGTTGTCGATCTCAGATTCATCAAAAGTTGTGGTGGCTTCAGATCAGCATCTGGGCTATTCAAATTCCCAGGTAGATTGTTTCATCGCTTTTCTTGATTCACTCTCTAGGAGAACGGATGTCGGGACTTTAGTCGTACTCGGCGATTGGGTGGACATGTGGCGGAGGGATGTTTCTGGGCTGTTCCTTGAATTTCACGTTACGGTTCAAAAGCTGCTCGAGCTGGCTTCCAGAATGAAAATCGTTGTCGTTTATGGAAACCATGACTACCACGAGCTCTTGCTGCAGGGTAGCAGTTATCCTTTCGAATTTCAACAAAATTATTCGATTTCATCCGGAGGAATCACCTACAAGTTCATGCATGGGTGGGAATTCGACTATGCCCAGCAGCCAGCGGTCATGGAACTACTGTGCCACAATCTCTCCAACCAGCAGGGACAAGATCGCTCCACTTTCTACAATTATTTGATGGGCTTCAAGAACGAATTGCAAGAACTTTTTGATTTCCACGGGGGTCCCGATGGTTACGTAAATCACTTGATGCAGCCCCCGGAGCAGAGGCTTCAACCTTATCTTGGAGATGTCGAGAAGTTGGCTTTCTCGAGCTTATCCGAGGGAGAGAAACTTGTCTTCGGTCACACCCACAGACCCTTTGTCAGTTC
>JAPCJV010000247.1 GCA_027886785.1 Nitrososphaerota archaeon
GGTTTTCGAGGCTCTCCCAAGACGATGTCGTAAAATATTTGGAAATAGTGTGCAAGAAGGAAGGATTGAAATTCGTAAAACCGGCCCTCACTTCCATCTACCAGACGACGGAGGGAGATCTAAGGCACGCGCTAAACATGCTCCAAGCGGCGTCTTCCCTCGGCGATATCAGCATGGAGAACATCAACAAAGTGACTGGAATTTCCGGGAGAGCAAAGGTGGGCGAGGTAATTGAGGTTGCGCTGGAGGGAGATTTTTCTTCAGCCCGCACCAAGATGATCGAATTGCTTCAGGTGAATGGGATCTCCGAACATGATTTCATAAAATACGCCAATGATTATCTTTCAAAATCCAAGTTTGCAGAATCGTATGGAGCGCTTGAAGCGACAGCGGAGGCAGATTATCGGCTACTTCAAGGTGCAAATCCCGACATTCAGTTGAGCGCTTATCTCGCGCAGCTGGCAAAAATCGGGAAGCAATCCAAGCAGGATTCCTAACATTGCAATTTTCATTGCCGCGGGGCCTCCGGGATGTAAACCCGGAGGAATCCGAAGCATTCGAAATAGTGCGTTCTGCTTTCACTGAGACTAGCAGAATTTTTGACTACAAAATCATGGAACCTTCGAGCCTCGAATTGCTAGAAACGCTCGAAGCAAAAAGCGGCCCCGCGATCCGAGACGAGATTTATTTTTTCAAGGACAAGAGCGATCGGGAACTAGGGCTTCGATTTGATCTCACCGTGGGGATTACCAGGTACGTGACCTCCAAACGGGAGCTCGCCCCTCCTGTGAGGTTTGGCAGTTTTGGCTCCGTGTGGCGGTACGACGAGCCCCAGTATGGGAAATACAGGTGGTTTTACCAGTGGGACATCGAACTCTTTGGTCCGTCGAATGCGGAAGCTGATGCGGAAGTAATTGAATTCGCATGGAATCTCTTTCGGAGGATGGGGACCGATCCCAAGATTTCGATCGGCTCTAGAAAAATACTGGAAGCGTACGTCACACGCTCTCTCGGAATCTCAGAGCTGTCAAAAACTCTGGACGCCATGCGGGCCGTGGACAAACTCTCGAAGAAGAGCTTCGACCAAATTGCTCAAGAGTATTCTGCGAGTTTTTCCAAAGAACAGTTTCAGAAATTGGTGGATTTTGTGAAGCTCTCCGGCGATGCTTCAAAAGTGGCGAACGCCTTGAAGGAGTTTCGAATCGAATCGAATTCGTTACTTGCAATCATTGATTCGCTAAAGTCGCGGGGCGTCGTCGATGTGGAGTTGAACTTGAGTATCGTCCGGGGCATTGATTATTATACCGACATGGTGTTTGAGGCGTTCGACAAGACAGATCCCAGATTGGGTGCACTCTGCGGCGGGGGCAGGTATGATTCTTTGCCAGCAGTGTATGGGCGGAGCGATCTCGGCGCGACTGGGGTAGCGGGAGGAGTAGAGCGAGCCATCCTAGCGCACAAATTCAAGAAAGCTCCCTCCTACCGAATTTTCGTTGCCGCCGTGAAACCCGATCTTGCGCTTCGAGAGAAAGCTACCTCCATCGCTGCGGAACTTAGGCGTGAAGGGTTTGCGGCCCAGTCAGACCTTACCGGAAGAACCCTGAGAAAGATCCTAGAGACTCAGTCTGCAGGCGGGACCCGGGCGGTTGTACTCGTCGGGGAGAAAGAGCTGGCCGCTAACTCAGTGAAGGTAAGGTGGATGTCTACCGGCGAAGAAGTGCTTGTGAGTTTGCCCGAATTGAGGAAGACTCTGGAGCATTGAGAAAACTTACACTTTATCTCTAGAAACGAATCTCGAAAATGGATCAAGCTCTGCGAAAAACAAGCTGAACTTTTTCCTCAGATGACTCCCGAAAAAGGCTTTAAAGATCGCAGTGATCTCCACTAGACCTATAGGTGGTCAAGAAAAGAAAGTACATTTTTTGAATCCATAAGAGCGTGCTCTAAACTTCCGAAACAGCTCGTTTCAAGCTGAACGGTACGAAAATTTGCACCGCTGCGCGATCGGGCGAGAAATGGCTACAATAAAGCAATGATTTCGGGTAATCGCATTTTCTTCGCCCGTAAAAAAATCCCTGAACAAGTTTCAGAGCTTTCAGTAAGCTGTTACGCTCAAAGCTGAGCTTGAAACAAAGAGTTCACGCATTTCCTCCCTCCGCTTGCGATCACCCCCTAAGGGGCCTAGGTCTCCCCCACGACCAATATAAAAAGAAAACTGGATGAGAACCCGGTATTTGCAGACCGGGGGAACACCTTAAACGAAATTGGTTTACTTTGGAGTGATCTTTATCGCAACTGTGGGACAGACCGTCTCGCACGCCATACAAAAGATACAGTCTGCTTCTCTGATCGGATCAATTTTGTCCGTCCGGAACTGTTGCCACTGTTCTGAACCTTGCTCGATCTTTACATCGTTGCCCGAGCCACCCTGCCCATCACCTCGCAAAAACCATCCGAAAACGTTTACCGGGCACACGTCCGAACATTGACCGTCCGCAATGCAAGCTTCCCAGTCTACCGCCACTTCCTTGCCGTGGATCCCGAAAGCGGTCGGATACGGGTTCCCGTTAGCATCCACTTTCTGAATTCCTTCAGCCCTTACCTCATGCCCTTCGTGAGTTCCTGTTACAGGAAATTCATTAACCTTGGACAAGAAGTCCGGGTCGATGGGCTTTGGTTTGTAATCGAGCGCGGAAAGTTCAACCAACTAAAACGACACTACGAAATGAGACTCGTGATCGAGATATTTAATGTTGACCGTAAGCTGCTTCATTATGTGTCAACCGGTGCGATGGTTCAGTTTTTTACGGAGTGGAGAAGACGAATTCTGGTTAGTAATCTTTAGGCAGAAATCGTTAATTTTCCTCAATGAATTTAGAGAAATCACTTAGATTTCGATTCTCTGAATGACAGAGGCGACCGGAATGAGCGTGTCGAATCAGGTCTAAAATTAAGCTATTTTTGTCGAAAACGACCTCACGAAATGAATTTGTATGAGCTATACAAGCAAGCGTCTTTAGTAACAAAAATCCCAATAGATGTTTAATTATATGACCCTAACCGTAATTTGCAAAAATAGGAAATGCGGATTTCGACACCCCTCAGAATTACAAATGGATAAGAAGGCCTTTAGGGTTGCCATGATTGAACACTCTCCAGAGAAATGCCCTAAATGTGGGAAGACCAACTTGTACGACAAAGAGGAGTACTTTTTCAGCAATTGAATGAAGGACTTACACGTTCATTAGAATGGTCTAATTGGGCAATTGTGATTAATTCTTGCTAGCTGGCATTGTAAGCTATTTGGATTTATTCTTAGATTTTCGCAATACAAGGGATGAACATACATGCCGCGATAATCACCAAGCGATACCCATAAACCAAGAGGAGTTCGCGTTATCCTAGAGGGAAGGCGCGATTCATGTGAATTACAAGATCAAGATCGATGCTTTCAGTGCTTGCGCTAGGGGCAAGCTTGGTGCCCGAGTATTCGGGAAAGGATCTTCAAACTTGTCCGAAGTCTTGAAGTCCATCCGGAAGTCAGCGCGAAGAAAAGATCATGGGGCGAACTAAATGACTAAATCCCCAAACTCCCTTGATGAGGGATCCAAAGAAAAGGCTGAAGCGTCTGAATTCTATAGGAGAGTAGTGCAAGCGAAGCGCGACCCCAGTTTGTCGAATTACGCTAACCGCATATCCGGGCTTTTAGAAAAATCAGACTGGACGTTTGTCTGTAGCGAGCATGTGTCTGTGCGCCTCAAGGATGAGGAAGAATTGAAGCGGCATTTCAGTGACAAAACACATACCCGGTCTACATTTCGGTCTCGGTAAAAGTCGACCGAGCAATGGCGACTGAAAATCAAGACGCATTGAAGAAACAAATACGAAGCGAAAGAAATGGCTTGCAAATTCTCTCATCTTCCAGCAAGGATCGGAAAATATGGTTTCATTTTAGATAACTCAACGGGAAAAAGATATCCTGGAACAAAATACATCGTCGTTCACAAACCCGGTCACAGGGTGTGTCACATTCAGAGAATTCCAAAGTAGGTTAGCAAGACCGA
>JAPCJV010000248.1 GCA_027886785.1 Nitrososphaerota archaeon
CATTTGAGAGTCCCGGTATAATCCCCCGTGCAGCTCGACTAAGATCTTTGAACGTACACCATTCCTAATCGCAGATGGGGAAGGAAATAGACGTGCTATTCCTTTTGTGGCTCCGACTCGTCGTAAGAAGCAGGTCCGGGCCCTATGTTGAAGATCATTATGATGGCCTCTTCTGAGTTGGGGTTTACATCTCGATGAATGAGCCCGGGTGGGACTTGAAAAAAATCACCTGCAGAAAGAGACACATGTTCTTTTCCTTCTCGACCGAACTCTAGTACAGGTCTGCCGGATACAACATATCCGTACAATGTGCGTTTTCCGTGATGATGCCATCCGCCAGTTGATTTCGCTGCGACTCGTACCTCGCCCACCTGATCGGTCTCCGACTCGAAGGCGGGTCGATAATCAACGCCTGCGTTGGATCTCGACTCTTTCGCCCTAGGCACTACTTGGATTGTGCTCATATTAGTACAGTACCAGTTCAGAAACTACTAAAGATTCCGCTTGATGGTCCATTGAGTATTATTATTCCAAATCGAGCTTTGTTTCAATCAATAGCAACGCATATTGTAACACCATCTCTATTTTCTGAAGTCCTCTTGGCCCGGAAAACCGTCAATGATCTGAAGAGGATCAATCTGGGGATAACGCACAAAATCCTCGATTAGAATTATCAAAGTCTATGATTCGTTAGAAGTTCCCCCGAGCTTATCTTCAAGATCAGCCGAGACTCCCCGGAATCCGTTTTATAGAGCCGCGATCAACCCCGACCATCATGCTGAAGGATAAAGTCGCGATCATTACGGGAGCCGCATCTGGAATCGGGACCGCCTGCGCTTTGGAGTTCGCGCAGCAGGGGGCTACAGTCATTGTCGCAGACATCAATGACGATGGCGGCCGCAAGTTAGTTGGCGAGATCACCGGCAACGGTGGAGCCGCATGGTACATCCATGCAGACGTGGCCTCCTTTGAAGATGTAAAGCATTTGGTCGCAAAGACTGCAGCAGAGTTCGGAAGGGTTGATGTTCTTTTCAATAATGTCGGGATCAACCCCGTAGGCAACGCTGTCGAGACGTCTCTCGAAGACTGGGACAATGTGATGCGTGTCAATTTGAGAAGTGCTTTTTTCGGATGCAAGATGGCTATTCCGGTGATGATTAAGGGTGGAGGCGGGGCGATCATAAACACCGGTTCCGTTTCTGGTCTGGAAGCTGGTCCAGTAAGCCAGGCAGCCTATGAGGTATCGAAGGCTGGGATCATAGCTCTGACCAAATCTATCGCGCAGGACTTTGCTTCAAATAATATTAGGGCAAACTGCATTTGTCCCGGCGGAACTGCAACGCCACTTCTCAAGAAATTCATGGAAGAGTCCATGACTCCAGAGCAAAGAAAGGCATGGATCGGAATCGTACCTATGGGGAGGCTCGCAGAACCCAAAGAAATCGCTGCCGTAGCAGCGTTCCTTGCTTCAGATGAAGCCTCATATGTTACAGGAGCGACCATAGTGGTAGACGGCGGACGCACCGCGGGGATTAGAAGACGCGATTAACTCAGGCATTTAGATGACACTAAGATCTGAAAAAAGGGCCGCCGGTGGGATTTGAACCCACGATCGAGAGGTCTCTGTTCCCTCTGGAAATAAGGGTACCACAGCCTCCTATGCTAACCAAACTGCGCCTGAAAGTGAAGAGAATTCACTTACTGCAGCCTGCACCACAGCGGCCAAAAAAGATGCTGTCTTATATCGGCAAACCCACTCCCTCATTTTACAGTTATAATGCTTTTTTGAAATGGTGCGAACTTGTATTCGCGCTTTAGTGAAATAGGCTTAGAACAAACTTCGCTTCTAAAGATCGGTTTAATGCTCTAAAGATTCAAGGGAGTTTCGACTTGTCGATGTCCGTGCTGCCCCGAAAAGGAACTATCCGTCTCCGTCTCCGGTTTCGTGAAAGAAGCGGCGGGCCCGTGTTTCGGATCGCAAGTAGGGAGGACACAACACAAATCGTATTCATATTTTTACTCTTCATTGCTTTATGTAGCCATTTCACGCGCGATCGCACAGCGGTGCAAATCTGCGTACCGTTCGGCTTGAAACGAGCTCTTCTGCTCGTTGGTTAACATCCTGAATTTTTTTCCGTGTTCGCACACGCGTGAAGTGATAGATGGATGAGCTTATTTCGAGCTCTGTTTTGCTTCGACAGCTATTAACTAGCTGTGTCGTTGATTCAGGGAAATTTCCTGGGCCCACCCTATTGCAAAAATCGAGATGTACATCGAAATGCGGTACTCTTTAGTGATGCAAAAGCTTCTTATCGAATAAACCCGGTAAGGTAAAGTTACAATCCACACATGGAATTCATGAGCGGTTCCGCGCTTTCCAAGTACCTCCTCGAAAAGTACGCGAAAAATCCCAAGGGATGGAACTTTACCGTCGCACCCTCGTCCAAAGAGACTTTCTTCGATGCAGTGGTTTCCGGGCCCGAGGAAGCCTGGCAGCTAAAGATCGATTCGATTTTCAAACCCGCTCCTATCGTTCTCGGAGCGAAAGTAGACCAGCCGCCTAAAAAACTGAAGACTCCGGGGTTCATTCCCTCTTACGGCTACCGGAAGCTGAATCCGGAAATCGTGATCAAATTATTGAGGGAAGCCGTCGAGCAGGAAGAGCGGGGAGCTCCACGGTCCGATTCTCTGGACAGAATTATCGCATCTTTGGAACCCACGGCTCCCGTCGAAGGAAATAGTTACGCCGAAGGCCCTTACGTCTTCACGAACCAAAAGCTTCTGGGGATCTCCGAGTCTCAGAAAAACCTGGATGACCGGCTTACTCTGGGAATAAAGAACCTGATGCGCGAGCGGTACCTCGCGTACGGCTAGGTGTGGCGGGCGAGCCTTTCCGCGTATGGAGCCAGCCCCTCCACGTGTCGGATCTTTCCTCTGCTCGCGGGCAGTAATTCTCGTTGGTAAAATGTATCGATTCTCACCCGGCCGTTCAGTATCTTTCTAGTTCGTTCAGATAATTTTCGTCCCTCGGCGTCGTTGTCCAAAAGCAGGATCGTTTTCTTGAAACGGGAAGCTGTCTCTTCCAATTTCAGGACATTGTTCTTGTGGCAGAGCATGAACAGCTCCCCGTCGAACCCGGATTCACGCAGAGCTTTGGCGTCGCGCACTCCTTCTACTACTACGAGCGCGTGCTCTTCGTCATTCAGCTTTTTGATGAAGCTTTGAAGCGATTCGATGAGCGCGGACTCGGAAGCAAGCGCTTTGTCCATCTCTAATGATGAAAAAAGCTCGGGGCCAATAATTAAGTGCTGTGTGGAAAGAAAGTACAGAATCTACAGGCATCATTATATCTTGGTTTTTCCTATTACTGGGGTTTGACAGGTATGCTAGGCAAGCTTGCTCTGCTATTTACCACGCTCACTCTGATGCTGATGCTCTTCGGGTACGTTATCGGGGTTGCCCTTGGTGTGGATCCAATTTCTTATGTGCTGGTGGGACTGATTTTTGCCGCGATCCTTAATTTCGCGGGATACATGTGGAGCGACAAGTTCGTGCTGTGGTCGACTCATACCAAGTTGATCACAGAGAGAGATAATCCCCAGTTTTACTCCGGAGTGCGAAACGTCGCCCTGAAAGCAAACATCCCCATGCCGCGGGTCGGAATCGTCGACTCGCCCCAGCCGAATGCGTTCGCAACCGGAAGAGGTCCTAACAACGCGATCGTGGTCGCCACTACCGGGATCTTAAGGACGCTCACGCCTGGCGAACTCGAAGCTGTGATCGGCCACGAGATCAGTCATGTGACTCACCGGGACGTTCTGGTGGCCAGCGTCGCAGCGACGATCGCAGGGACGATCTCCTTTCTGGGACAGATCATCCTATTCAACTCGTTTTACTTCGGCGGAGGTGGGGGAAGAAACCGGAATAACAATGCCGGGATTTTGCTAATCGTCGCCGCGATCCTAATCCCTATAGGTGCATTGTTGGTGCAGCTGGGAATTTCGAGGAGCCGCGAAAGTTCTGCGGATGCAGCCGGTGCGAG
>JAPCJV010000249.1 GCA_027886785.1 Nitrososphaerota archaeon
CGCCAACAGCAACGTCTGTGATTATCCCTCCCCCGATCAGAAGGTACACGAATCCTTTAGTTTGCAATAATTCACGATTGATCAATGGGTGAGAGGATTTCATCTCCGTCCATACAAATCCTGCTGCGCCGGCAACCGCTAATACTGCGTAAACAAAACTGAACAGCGTCAGCCCCATCAAAGCAGTCGTAATCGTGAACGCAAGAATTACCGAACTCAGTACATTCAATTGTTTCAATATTGAAGTATGCTCTCGATGGTTTTTCAGATCCTGCTCATGGGGGATAGCCTTGAGTCCCACCAATACGACTAGAATAGCGATAGGAACGTTGATGAAAAAGATGAACCGCCAGTTGATTGCAACAAGAAATCCGCCCAGTACTGGACCTGACGCTGCGCCAACTGCCCATGCCGCCGATGCTATTCCCATCGCGGTTGCCGCTCGCTTTGACGGAAAGTAAGCAAAAATCATTGGGAAGCCGGTCGCAGCTAAAAACGTACTCGATAATCCTTGAAGTACACGAAAAAAGATCACAAGATACACGCTCGGACTCAGGCCCACTAGGGCTGAGCTTAAACCAAACACTCCAATGCCGATAAGAAAGATTTTCTTCTTGCTGAATACGTCTGCCAGTTTACCTGCTTGCACGACCATTGCCGAGTTGGCTACAAGGTAAGCTGTCGCTACCCAGCTTAAGAGCGAGATCCCAGTCGAGAGATCTACAGCCATCTTCGGGAGCGCGAGGTAGACGATGCTTCCGTCGATGGATTCAACCAAGATAGCGACTGAAATCACAATCAATAAAGCAGTGAGATTCGTCCTCGATTCGATTTTTGCGTTCTGCTTTACTTCCTCATCCGTTGCTAGTTCTCCCCTTAGCGCTTAATGCAAACGAAGTTATGATGATCATATATGACTGTCTCCGTCAGTAAACCCCGATTTGTTCGTGCAATACCCTTTTCCATCCTTTCGAATATGAGGAAGGAATAGCAGAGACCCAGCCTTCCGCACCCTGGGCACTGATACTTCAATTCTGTTTCTGATTCTGGAACCTCAATGGTACCATAAGAGATCTCTCTCATCTTGTTAGAGTGCCGCATTTCCCACATTTGAGCAGAATTGTTTTTTTTGTTACTACTGATATAGTAGCATAACAAATCATTATTCGATTGTCAGAAATTAATGAACCAAGTAAGAGCGATTCTATTTGAATAAGACAATTTTCGTGTTTGGTTTTGTTATGCTCGCGGTCGGGATGCTTGTCGGGAACCTCTGAACGCACTATCTCTTACAATGTGCGAAACGTTCTCTCTTCCAAACGCAATGTGTGAAAATGAATTGTTAACAGTAATCTTCACAATGTCCGGAATCTTTTTGGTGTTCGCAGCACCTATTCTAAAGCTCAATCCCCGTCATTAGTACGCTTTTCAAGTAACTGATTAAATCGACGCTTTCTTTTGAGCTATCTCACTTTAGATCCGCCTATTCCAGATGTCGCGCCCGTCACGATGACATTCTTTCAGGTAGTTTGTTGATCTGATTAAACACTCTCTTTCTGCACACACAATACTCAAGATACACGCCTATCGTTTCTTTGTTGCAATGAATCGCGACTAGTCTCAAGGCTCCTTCCTGACAACTTTCCTGCGGGTTGAATTCGGTTACAACAAATTCCCAAGAGTTTTAATGAGAGCAGCTTATGGATCAAGATAGAATGAATGCCGTCGAACTACTAATGGTAGAACATGCGTCGCTGAGGCTTCACTTCCAGTATGCTAGGAAGACGGCAAACTGGGATTCGATTTACGAGATCGAGGATTTTGTGAGAAACTGCCATGCAAGGAGTGAGGATGAAGTGGTATTCCCTCAATTGCAAAAAGAATTTGTCCGATCATCAAATCAAGAGACACTCAAGATTCTATCAAGACTTGAAGCTGATCATAAATTGATTGATACGATCGGAGACCAAATCAAATCAAGGACTGTTCAAGGAGATACTGAGACCTTGAGAAAAAGGATACTCCTTTATGCAAACACGGTTGAATCGCATAATTCTAGTGAGGAGGCTCTTATTTTTCAATACTGGAAGAATCTGGATACCACAATCGATGAATCAGCACAAAACTCCGTATCTCTATTCAGACAAATTATTCAAGACTACGGATTGAACCGGTATTTTCAGATAACTGGAATTTCGGAAAAACTTCTGGATTCAGTACATAAGTAATGGTCCTTTGTTTGCAAACCCTTCTATCTAACTTCTGCCCTTTCTTGTCACTTTTCTCGCAATCGACTTTAGAGGTCTTGATTCATCAGCGAGCATAGAACGATCGTACTTTGCTTCAACGGCAATCAGAGATTTTGCTTCTTCAATATCGCTCCACTTTGCGTTGACGGTGAGTATTCCGTTCAAAATTTCCTCATCAAAGTAAAACTGGATGAATCCCTTCCTTGCATCGAGAGCTCCACGCCGAAGGACATGCGAATGTTGTGAAAGATCTCCGTAAGCATTTATCTCTAGGTCGTACTGGTTCGAAAAGAAGTACGGCGGCTCGTCGAAGGATTTCTTCTTCTTTTTCTTTTTTCCTGTCATATTTTCTCCGGCGATTGCACCCTGCTTTTGAGCCACATCGACGTGTTCTAGTCTAAGGTATCGCTTGAAAAGCGGACTGTAAAATTTCGCGATGTCTCCGGCAGCGTAGATATTTGGAACGCTTGTCTCCAGGTGCTCGTTAACCACGACCCCTTTGTCTGTCTTGATTCCCGCTCCTTCCGCAAGCTCTGTGTTCAACTCGATCCCCACTCCCACAACTACAAAATCCGCAGCGACGTTCGTTCCGTCAATGAGCTCTACACCTTCCACTTTATCCCCTGAGCCCACGAATTGACTCACGCTTGAATTAAGCAAGACCTTCACTCCTTTTTTCACGTGATATTCTTTCAGCCAACTTGCAGTCTCTTCGTCAATCGCCGCGCTAAGCAATCGCGGTGCCATTTCAATTAAAGTGACATCCTTTCGTTTGCCTCTCAGCGTTGCTGCAACTTCACAACCAATGAAGCCTCCTCCGATTATAGCTACTTTCTTTGCAGAGGATGATGCCTTTCTAATTGCATCGCAATCTAACAGAGTTCGCAGGTAGTAAATTCCTTGAAGATGGGCACCAGGAAGATTGAGCCTCCTCGGGCGGCCTCCTGTTGACAAAAGCAGCGTCTTATAGGAAAACTCTCGGCCCCCGTCAATGGTTATTCTGTTCCGGGAGGTGTCCATGGATTCGACGTGGTGCGGCTTGACTACCTCAATCTTGTTTCTCGAGTAATATGAATCCGCCCTAAAGAAAACCTCATTTCTTTTCTTTTTTCCTGCTAGATATTCCTTCGACAAAGGAGGACGGTCGTACGGAAACTGGTTCTCCGCGGTAACAACAACGATCGTCCCTTTCTTGTCATTTTTTCGAATCTCGTACGCCGCATGTCCACCTGCGACCCCACCCCCTACAATCAGATAGTCGCATTGTTCAATCATTTATGATTCCTTACCTCACAACCCAAATTTTATTTCATCCGATCCGCTGGACATCTCGTGGATACATTCATCCGCTCCTCTAGAGATGGTCTGTCGCAATCGTATCGATTCAACTCGTTCTAATCTTTTCAGGAATGCTGTATGAAATGTGTCGCAGGTTAACTCTGGGTACTTCTTTGACATCTGCAAAATAGGACAGTTCTTACTTATGAACAACTGGACTGGGCCTTCAGTTCGCCTTTCCGGTTCAAACCCCAAAGAGCGTAGCAGTTCAATGTCAGAGTCGCCGTTGCCATGAACGCTTGAGTTTGCCGTTGCGATATTTTCTGCCATGGATGTGAAAAGCGAAATTGCGCTTTCGCGACCCTGAAATTTGATAACCGTATCTGCCATCAGATCCAAGATAAGATCGTATTTGCCAAAAAGGGCGTCCCTACCGCGAACGCTTATGGAAAATAACTTGTGCGGTCTGCCCTTTGGTGCTTTCTCGAAAGTTGCGCTAACATA
>JAPCJV010000025.1 GCA_027886785.1 Nitrososphaerota archaeon
GCATAATTGCCGATGGTCGCGAGTGAGCCAAGATTCATCAAGATCGAAGCGTCTCCATCAAGGACAATCACTTCTTTTTTCGTAACCAGAGACAAACCCAGGCCCAAAGAACTGGCTGCGCCCATGGAGCCAAGCATGTAGAAATTGCTAGGACCGTCAGAGGCGGAGTAAAGCTCCCGACTTAGGAAACCCAGGTTGGAAATGAACAGTGTCTTCTGCCCTGATTTCTCGACCAATTCCCTCACGACAATACTTCGGTTGAGCGAGCCGGACAATTATTCTACGTCACTTAATTCCAGAGCTCGGGAAGAAGCAGCGCAGCTCCAATAGAAGGAGTTTTGAAAGTTCGTCCCGCCAGTTTTTCAATGACAGGCAGCTGCTGGGGTCGTTTGACCACTTCGTATTTTGCGCCCACAAGCCCTAGCAGATCAAGGGTCGCCTTTCCCATCGGGATCTGAGCGTCGATTTTTTCATCTTCCGCAATTCCCCGAAAACCTATGAGAAGAAATAATCCGATCTGATAAAGACCGGTGAGCGATAACAACGCATTGATTGAATTACCCAGGCCCGAATTTTGCATCAAAAGACATGGCCTGGCTCCTCCCAAATCGGCGCCGGCGCAGAGCGCCACTCCTTCTTCTTCCCTTGTGACGGGAACGTGTGCTATCCCAGAGTAGACGTACGTTGAATCCGAGATTTCCCTTAGTATTCCGGCCAAAAGGCTGCAGGGGACGCTTGCGAAAAAATTGACCTTTGCTCTTTGTAAAGAGGCTAGGATCTTAAAGTCTATAGGAGATGCATTTTCATTTTTTAGCGGTTTTCCCATTTTTTTCGAGCCTACGATCCGTTTTAGGGCGTTATCCCAAAAGATGATCTTTCCGAGCATTAGCGATGAATTCAGGAACTGGCCACCATGGTGTGATCCCGAGATCGCTCACTATGGCACCCGCCGCGTTGTAACCGGGAGCTGTCGTTACCATGCCACCCGGATGCGTTGAAGCTCCGGCTACGTACAGATTTTTGATCGGCGTCCTGTTTCCAGAACAGCTTTCGTGCGGCCGGAAGTATCCCACCTGCTCCGGGACATACGCACCGTGCCGGATTGAGCCATTGTGCATCTCCGGTAATTTCAATTCGGTGTAAGTGGGCGGATAGTAGAATCTCTTCAGGATCTTGATGTCACCGGGATTGTCGAGTCGATCCAGCCAAGTCTTGATACACTCTTCAGCATAGGACTCTTTGATATCTTCCCATCGAGCCCTCCCGATGTCGAAAGGCACCTGAGTTTCCATCCTCGCTATATGCAACCCGTTCGGTGCTTGCGTAGGATCGATCTCCGAGGTAATAGTCCAGCCCCCGGAAGGAGACGGAACCCTTCCTTCTCTGCAATCCTTCCAGTGTGCAAGAATATCATCGAGGCCGTCGTACCCCGCGAGCTGAAGCAGTGCTCCTGTCTTGCCCTCTCCGTCACTGCTTTTGTAAATTGGATGGCCTCTGATCCCTAAATGCACCATGAACATCGCCCACTCATCCCACTTCCAGTTCTTGGCTTTGGTCGCCAGACCGGGATCGACATTCGCTTCACCGACCAGATCAAGGAAGGTCTGCTGGGGATTCAGCGTCGAAGCGACGACTTTGGCAGAAATCTCTTTCTTCTCTCTCCCGGTGTCGACCCTCACCCCTTTCGCAGTCCCGTTCTCCACCATAATTTTCGTTACGAGGGTGTCTTCCATCACTTCGCCTCCGTTCACATAATACGAGCGCAACAGCGAGGAGCTCATCCTGTGACTGCCCCCGTGGTACAGTCCGGAGTTAGTCATCCTCCACAGGTAAAAGGCGAAATATTGCCCGACCCCCCTCTGATGCGGATCAGGCCCCCAGACGCACCCGGGATAAATTAGGGCAGCCTTAACCGTATCGTTTTCGATTCCATAGAAATCGAGGATTTCGAGGGGGGACAGCTCCACGATGTGGAGGAACTTTTTCCCCAGTTCAGTTTCGCGCATCAGTTGCGAGAAGGCCTCGGGAGAAGCAGGAGGAGAGTACATCCAAGGGAGAATAATTCGAGTGTTGAGCTCTACGAGATCTTCGTAAAGCCGGGTGAATCCGCTTTCATCTCCGCTGAAAAGTTTCCCCACCGCTTTGGCGGTTTTCTTCGGATCTTTGTACACCGTCAGCGAAGGACCGTTCTTTGGAGCTATGTGTAACTGAATCTCGGGGCGGATCACTGAAGCCCCGTACTGAATTAGAAACAGGTCGTTCATCGCAGGAAGCCAGCTGTCGATCAGGGAATAGGTTGCGTGGTAGTTAAACCGGAATCCGCCGTAATCTTCTGTGATCAGGCCGCCACCCATCTCGTCTCTCCGGTCGATAATGAGACACTTTAGCCCCGCTTTCGCAAGGTACGAACCGAGGACCTCGCCGTTGGGCCCCCCTCCGATGATCACGACATCATAGTCTGTCAAAGGAATTCTTTCCTCCTATGCGACGCTGATCTTAGAGACGAGGTTGACGTCGTGTTCCTTCGCCCATTTCCCCGTCCACTCCAGGGATCTGTGCGACCACCACTCGGGCCGTTTCAGACCGAGATCCTGCATCACCACGAACGCGGCGTTGTGCCCCGCTCCGATCCAGGAAAAACTGTGTGGCCACACTCCATTCGAAAGGTACAGCTTCTTTATCGGTGTGCGCGGGGCGTTGCACCCCAGAAAGGGCCGGTCGAAATAGAGCTGCCCCGGCGCCACGATCCCTCCCTGCCAGACTCCTTTGATCGCAGAGGCGTTGCGTCTCTCCACATCTATGGGAGAGTAGGAAAACTTGTCCACGATCGTCCGCCTAAAACCGGGCGCATATTCTTCAATCCGGTCCGTACAGCGTTCCAGTACTTCATGAGTTAGATCGTCCCACGCATCCGGCCCTCCACGTTTTCTAACATTGTATGGAACATCGGCCCAGAGCTGCACACTGTGCAGACCCGGCGGTGCAGCGTGAGGATCATGCATGCTGAAATTGAAGTTGGCTCCCAGGAACGTGATCGGATCGGGGATCTGCCCTCGCGACAATTGCGTAAAGCACTTCTCGACGTCACTGAGCGACTGCACGCCTAAATTGAAATGCCACGATTTCTTCAAGTCAGGATCAAAATCGGATCCGATCCAGTTTGGCGAAGCCGTAGTAAGAAACCCTGCTGTGTATAGTACTCCCCATTCATAGTCAAAACCCCTGAGCACTCGAACCACCGCCTTGTCCAGATGTTCTTCCCCGACGAGATGGAGGAAAGTCGGAACGGGAGAGAGGTTGCTGATGATTGCTTTTCTCGCGATAAGCACTTTTTCCGGATAAGAAGCGAATTTGCTCATGCGGATCCCTTTTGCTTCGCCGTCCTCGATCAAGATTTTTTCGACAGGACAGTTTTGGAATATCTTCCCGCCATGGGCAACAATGCAGCGAAATAGGGCATGCGGAATCTGATGCGATCCGCCAATAGACTGTTGAACTCCAAACGAGGAAATGAGCATGATCGCCCCGATCGGACCTATGATTTTCACGTGGGGCTCGAGCGCGACTGCGTGGGACCATCCCGCGAGCTGCGCCTTCAGATGCTCATCCTCGAAGAGAAGATCGATTAGTTCGAAACCAGTCATTTCGAGAAAATCTTCAGGGACATGAGGGAGACTCTTCAGAGTGTCAATTGTATAATCCCAGTTCTCCACCGAAGGTGGGGAATACACAAACCGATCGATGAGGTCCTGCCTGATTTTCACCCACTCGTTGAAGATATCTTTGAACGTGTTCGCATCCTTTTCGCTGAAACGCTGCCACTTTTTGTAAAAATTATTCGCGTCCCAGACGTCCGGCACGAATGCTTTGCCGTCGAGAAAAGGCTGTGCCCTAACATGTCGCGCGGGGTACAGATCCAGTCCGTATTTCTCCAACTCCAAATCCAGCATGCATGGACTATGGCCGACCCAAATCCCGGAAGCGTGGGGATTGTTGCGCCACCCGGGAGTCGCAAACTCTTCCGTCGCACAGTGCGTTCCCACCTGGTCTCTCCTTTCAACGAGAGCCACTTGGAGACCGGCCTTCGCAAGGTACGCGGCCGCAGTAAGGCCATTTATCCCTCCGCCGATGACGATGACGTCAAACTCGGTGTCCAGTTTCTGTGACATTAACTGATCTTACGACCTCCGAGAAAAAAACGAATATTTGAAAAAATTGGATGGATGGGCGTTAGAATATGAGTTTTCCTTGGATAATATTCATCCTTATTGTCCTAAATGTAATAGAGATTCTCCCGGACGGGCTTTCCCAGGAGGATAGAAGTTTCAGCGTAATCTATTTTCCCTTCGATTTCAATCATAACCCTGAAGTTGAAAATAATTAGTCTCGCGAGCAGGATCTTCGGAATTCTCACTCTAACAAAGATTCTGGAGAGCCAAAAAATCGAATTGCTCGGGGTAGTACCCGGAGATGATGGAGTTTCCGACTTCGCCAAAAGCAGAGGGCTACCCATTATCACTACAAACGACATCAACTCCGAAGCTTTCATCGAGACGGTTCGAAAGCTGAAGGCGGAGCTTTTGGTCAATACGTACTTCCTTCAGAGGTACAAAGAAAAGATCCTGCAGGTGCCAAAGTACGGGGTGCTAAATGTCCATCCAAGCAAGCTTCCACTTTATCGTGGAAGGGATTGCCTACGCTGGGCCATGATCTTCGGCGAACAAGAGATCGGGGTGACAGCCCACCTCATGGATGCGGGTCTCGATACTGGGGAAATCGTCCTCCAGAGAACCTTCCCTCTGGCAATTAGTGATTATTATGATGAGGCGACGGCGAAACTCAAACAAGTGTACCCCGAAACCGTTGTTGAAGCGATTCTAAAGCTAGGCAGAGGAGAAAAAGATGGACGAAAACAGGATCCGGGAATTGAAGGATCTTACTTTCCTCATCGTACACTAGGAGATGGGCGGATTAAATGGTCTGATCCATCGCTGGATATTTACAATCTCATTAGGGCAAGCTACGAACCGGGCTTTTACTCGTACTCGCACGTAGGCGACCAGAAGGTGTACATAACCCGGGCGAATCTAGTAAGACGTCCCGACTATGAACAGGCCGCTACTGGAAAAAGTCAAATGTTTGGCAGAGTGCTCGATTACGACAAGGGCGACCCTTCAAAATCCTCGATGCTAGTAGGCACCTTTGACGGCGTGATTAGCATTGAGAAATGCGGACCTCAAGGAAACGAAGAAGCTCCGGCGCGAGAGGTATTGAAGAGGGGAGACCATCTAACCTGAATTCATCGCATCGCTTTCAACCGCTGGCACGCAGTCTCGAGCGTCTCCATTTTCTTGGAGAACGTAAATCGGATCTTCTTTTTTCCATGAGTACTTTTGTAGAAAAATGAAGACCCCGGAACGACCGCGACCCCCACTTCCTCCACTAAATATTTCGCAAATTCTACGTCGTTCGCTTTCCTGTCGAGCTCAGAGAAATCGGACCATATGTAGTATGCGCCCTCGGGCTTTACGCAGGCAAAGCCCATAGACTCGAGCGACTCCAAAAGCATCAGTCTCTTCGCATCATAGTCACTCCTTAGTTGCTCGTAGTACGACTCTGGAAACGAAAGCGCTGCCGCGCATGCGATCTGAAGCGGGTGAGGTGCGCCAACGGTTACGAAATCGTGCACTTTCTTTATGGCGCTGGAGAGTTCCGCGCTGGCAATTGTGTACCCGACCCTCCATCCAGTCACGCTGTACGTCTTTGAGAAACCGCTGATCGTAACAGTCCGATCTCTCATGGAAGGAAGGCTGCCAATGCTTGTGTGCTTTGCCCCGTCGTAGAGAATGTACTCGTAGATCTCGTCGGTGAAACAAATAGTGTCGTAATCATCGCACAGATCCGCGATCAGCTTGAGCTCTTTTTTGCTGAACACTTTCCCAGTGGGGTTCAAAGGAGTGTTTACCACGATTCCCCTGGTCTTGGAATTGAACTCTTTCTTCAATTTCTCCTCGTCGATCGCGAAATCGTTTTCCTGATCCAGCTCGAAATATCTGGGTTTCGCGCCGGAGATAATCGCATCCGGCGCGTAGTTTTCGTAGTGTGGATCAAAAACGATCAACTCTTCGCCTGGATTCAAAATGGCAAGTTGAGAGGAGACCATGGCTTCAGTGGTGCCGCACGTGACTACAATGTTCTCGTCGGGATCGGAATCGATCTTGTTGTACTGTTTTGCTTTTTTCGCGATGGCTTCTCTTAGGACGGGAGCGCCCCAGGTGACCGAGTACTGGTTGTAATCATCGTATAGGGCTTTGGCCGCTGCATTCTTGAGTTCATCAGGACACGGAAAATCGGGAAATCCCTGAGCAAGGTTGGCTGCTTTGTGTTTTGTGGCAAGGCGGGTCATCTCGCGGATGACCGACTCTGTAAACTGCTCTGCCTTCTTCGAGACTTTGGTCAGTTTGGATCTGGACTAACTCAGTTTCAGATTGGATTAAACTTATTCGGATACGGGCGTAGAGAACTCATCGAAGCAGATAGCTTTCGCTCACTCGATCAAGTGCGGTTCTGCTTTAAGCAACTTTCTAGGGCTCGTAAATTTGAGCCTCAGTACTCCTGCCGCTGCAATCCACTGGTTCTAGGTCGTAGGGGGAAAGAATGCCCAGCGAGACCAAAACAACATTCAGCGTATACTCTGACTCGACGGCCACTAAATTCTTGGGCGATCCTTCAAATTCTACTCTCCCCACATTGAACGACTGCTTCGATTGTGGAACAAGACTGATGACGTCTTCTATCTTCGGAAAGCAGATCTGAATGTACACTCCAAAAAGTAGAACCCCAGCTCCTTCCGGATTTGAGAAAACTTTTCGGGGCCGAGTGGCGAGAACTCCCGGACGAATCGTTCCATCAAATTTCTTCCGACCCATTGAAACGCTCCGATGTCTTTTCCTATTTGATTCATCCGCCGCTTTGGACACGATTTTTCGGTTTTTGAGGTAGGGAATTGTGATGCGGGAATATCGACATGCTTCTACAACCCTATGTCTGAAGTTCCTAGAATTCTCGCCCTGAAGGGAGCGGCAATTATCCAAATACTACACGCATGGTACAACGAGGATCCTTTCGGTCTAGATTCCTCTGGGACTTATAGAGACAGAAGAAAGGAGGTTCTCGCTTTTATGCCCAGCCGAGCCTACGACAAGGCGTTGGTCATATACGTAGACTAGATGAGAAAGGTGACGTTATCAACGTCTTATCTCAGATTCAATATCATCCTAGATCCCGTGGGAGGGATTTTAGCGAAGAGTCTCGGAAAAGAAGAGATGTTGATAGCAGAACTTTCTCCAGAGATCCTCCAGAGCGAACGAGGTAGGATGCGGTCTTTCACATGGCTGCACATGCTTTGATGGGAGTCAATCTGAAGGATCGCAGGGATGACCAAACTAATCTCGGAGGAAATAATGAGGGAATTTGATCTGCCGGAGGCTTTTCAGGGAAATACTATTCCTGAACTTCTGAAAGCCGCGTGGGAAAAATATCACTCAGAATCGAAAAATTCCTGAATCTAAGGAAAAACTCGATAAGGAAAAATACTAAACTTCTAAGATTTTTTTAGAATTTGATGCAACAAAATTACCAGCTTAGCTGCGCTTGGTGTCACTTTGAGATTGAATCTGAAATCGGTGCAAAGTCTTGCCCAAAATGTTCAGGATCGCTCGAAGTAATTTACGACTATGAAAAATTACGCGACGAGCACAAGGAAATTCCGGTTATCAAAGATTCTGAGGGCATCTGGAAATACTCACCCATTCTACCAGTGAATTCTCAAACAACCCTCGTTTCCTTGGGAGAAGGGGCCTCTCCCTATCGTCCCCTGTTAAAGATCGGCTCCGAACTGAACATACAAAATTTGTTCATCAAAGATGAATCAAGAAACCCCACATGTAGCTTCAAAGACAGGAAATCAGCGGTGGCGATTACCAAAGCCGTGGAACAGGGATTTAGAAAAGTAACCGCAGCTACAGCTGGAAACGCGGGGTCGTCTGTTGCGGCCTATGCGGCGAAGGCAGGAATCGCATCATTCATTTTTGCCTTCCAGGGAATATCTTCAACAAAACTCGCGAAGCTCCTGGCATATGGTGCAAATGTGTTCCTGACGAATGCGAGTACGGGAGATGTTTTGGAATTTACGGAAATGGTGTGCAGTAAGTACGGCTTACAGAATTGCTCCGCGGCATCTAGATACAATCCCTACGGGAAAGAAGGAGCAAAGACTGCAGTCTTCGAAATCTTTGAACAAAATCGCGGAAAATTGCCCGATTGGATCATCTTGCCGGTGGGAGGAGGCGGAAACATCTCCGGCTATTTCAAAGGGTTGAAAGAGCTTAAGGCGCTTGGATTAATCGAGGAATTTCCGAAGCTCGTGGGAGCTCAGGGAGAAGGATGCGCTCCAGTGGTCGAGGCGTTTGAGAAGAACCTTGATCCGCGAAGTATCCCCAAGATCCAAAATCCCAAGACAATCGCCCACAGCATTCTGGATGACTGGGCTCCGGATGGGGACCTTGCTATTGTTTCACTGAGGGAGACGAAGGGTCTAGCGGTAGCCGTCTCTGACGAGCAAATAATTGCAGCAATGAAGTTGTTGTCGGAAAAAGAAGGGATCTACGCGGAACCAGCATCAGCCGCTCCGATAGCTGCTCTAAAGGAATTGCTTTCTAGGAAGATCATTGACAAAGATGAATCGGTCGCTGTAATCGTAACTGGCTTTGGTCTAAACCAGCCCGACGCGACTCTGGCCAATTACAAGCCACCCCCGACTTTTCCGCTGGATGTCGCGAGATTTGAAGAGTACGTAAAGTCCTGATAATTCTCAGAAAGAAAAGCGAGAGAAGAGCAGAGTGCTTTTTCTGCTCAACTCAGGTTTACGAGGCGAAGGTTACTGTGTTGAAGAATGGATCTGTAGTTTGTCCTGTCCAGACTGGGTCAACGAAGAAGCTCTTGACTACGCTAGATTTCCAGACGATTGAGCCGCCAGCAACACCCCAGAGGCCGAAAGTGCCGATCCACGCGTAGGGAGCATCCTTAAAGAGCTGGGCTTGAGCCGCGGTGCAAAGGTTCTGAATTAGGCTGACATTGGTCGTTTGCGTGAACGCATTTACACATTTTTGCACTGTAGGGTTAGAGTAACCTGCCCAGTTGCCCCACACCGAGGCATTGCTGACGAAAGTTACCCAGTAATCCGCAGGCGTGAGAGTAGCTGGGCCCCAACCGAAGCCTCCGTTTACAAAAGATATCTGGCCTATTTTCGCAGCATTAGCCACATTTGTAGCGTACGGACCATACACCCCCGAATAATAGTTTCCGGACGAGACTTCAATATTCACCGTGATCCCGATTTGAGCCAAGTCAGCTTGGATAATCTCGGCCGCAGAAGCACAGACATCGCACGCAGAAACTGTTCTGAAGGTAAATACCGGCATGTTAGTGATGTTTGCTTGAGCCAGGTCAGCCTTCGCTAGTGTTAGGTTGTACTGATAAAATGGCGACTTGCTTAGGTCGTAGAACTGACTCCAGGCTGGATATTCTGGCCCTACATAAGGAGTCATATTCTGTTGGTAGCCTTTCGCATACAAATCAGTATAATTGATCGCGTGAACTATCGCCTGCCTAACGAGGGTTATGTTGGTCGGATAGAGATTGACGTTGAGTCCCATCAATGCGACTTCACCGTTCCATGGAGGATTGACAAAGTATGAATATTGGGGGTTTGCTTTCACTAGGTTCCAGTCAGAGGTTTGTATCGTAGCAATCTGAGCGGCACCCGTTGAGAGGTCGGTGTATCTTGCCAAGTCGTCAGCTTTGGCGTAAACAATTACATTCTTGGCGTGACCGGGATCCCAGAGTGGTTGTAGCGCCAGTTGGGCGGGCGTGAGGCTATTTCCCCAGTAAGTCGGGTTCTGCGTGAAACTGACGTAGTTGTTTTCAGACACTCCTGTAACTACATAGGGGCCTGTTCCGGGGATTGGATGCTGGTTAAAGTACGTGTTGTAAGTAGTGGGTGTTCCGAAGCCGCCGTGATCCATGAGCCATTGAGTGTCAAACATCAAACCATCATACACAACAAGAGCTCCCGGAAAATACACAAACGGAGATTGCAGATGGTAAACCAGAGTATAGGGGTCCTTCACATAGATGGGCCAAGAACTGTTCTGCATAATACTCAAAGATGTTTGTGACGGGTTGATCAAATTGCTTTGATTGATTAGGGCAATGGTAGCTGGTCCGAAATTCGAAGTTGCCATATTGAAGAAGTTATAAGATTCCATCCAGACAGAGCTATTGCCAGTTAGATAATACAGGCCGTAATATTCCATCCACGCTTGGTATGCATTGAAGGGATCCCCATTCGAGAAAGTGACGTTGTGCCTCAAGTTGAAAGTGTACGTCAATCCATCAGCGGAAACATTCCAGCCTGTCGCAAGCCCGGGCAAATATTGAATTGTTCCCGTACTGAATTGGGCAGTTTCGTTAACAGTAACTAGTGATTGGTAAACGGTATACGCAAGGGAATTCGGCCACGGAAGTTCTCCGTTGATGTACAGCTCGTTAAGGTCCGTTCCAGAAACAAACCACGTCCAATCATCAATTACTTATTGTTGATGGAAAGGAGAACCGGAAGAACTCGAAGTGGCGCTCGAAGCGCTAGATTGACTTGTACTCTGAGATGTGGACTGGGAGGAACTTGACGATTGAGAGGAGGATTGGCTGGAGGATTGAGATTGAGAGGATGATTGAGATGAAGATTGGGCAACAGTGCTGGAAGTCGTTCCAGCTCCAGTTGAAGTCGACTGCGTGGAGTTATTGGTTGTCGTAGTACCTCCCGTGCTTACCGCAAAATAGCCAGCAACCGCAACAATGATTATGATCACTACGACTATTCCAATCGTAGCAGCTTTACTGAGAGCATGCCTAAACCTAGACTTTGCGGAAAACATAGTGCCCGAGAGGGTTGATCAGCTTAATAATATTATTACCAGACTCTAAATTGCCGAAAAAACGCCCTTTGAGTTGTCGGCCTATTTCATCTTAGCACTTTGAGGGCAGGCAAAGTCGAAAGGGCATCACTTTCAATGAAAGTATTCTAGAAATATTCTAGAAATATCTTAGCTAACTGTCCCGATGCCCTCATAGGCCCTCGTGATCAGCTTTCCACTTTTGAATCTCTCAAGTGAGAAAGGACTTCGGTCGAATGTTTGCTCGGA
>JAPCJV010000250.1 GCA_027886785.1 Nitrososphaerota archaeon
CGGTCGATCTTCCGGATTTGATCGTGGAAGGCATAGAAACTCCCTCCCCTAGGTCCTCTTTGGGAGTGAAGGGTGTCGGTGAGGGTGAAGCATTAGGGCCGCTTGCTTCTATTAGCAACGCCGTAGAAGATGCGTTGAGTCCGTTGAACATTGCAATAAATGATCTGCCGTTAACGCCGGGAAGGCTTTACAAATTGATGGCTCTCAAAAGGAAATTCGGAAATTGAAATGATCGCTCCGATTGGAAAGGGACTCTGGAAATACCGCTCTAACACATTTTTGGTTTCTCTCTGTCAATCGTATGGAGACCGAGGCCCCCTAGGGGGAGGACCTTTTTTCTAAACTCTAAATGCAAGTTTCATTGCTTCATAAAGGTCTCAATGAAATTTGTCATTGTTTCTTACGTGCTTAAGCGTGCTTAGTTTGCAGATAGTTAACCGTGAAACGTGTAATGGCTTTAAGAAGAAATCTTCAAACGTGGGTATTACTTTTGGTGAAATTGGAACAACTCCCGCAGACAAAAGAGCATTTAACTTATTGAGATTCAATGCCATAAACGCGAAGTGAATGCATGAAATGCGGAAACTGATCATGTGGGAATTAACCACACTGGATGGTTTTTTCGAGGGCACCAAAAGCTGGGACATCGATTGGCACAATTACACCTGGGGTGAAGAGTTAGAGCAGCTCTCCACAGAGCAATTGAAATCCGTGGGATTTCTCTTGTTCGGCCGGGTTACCTATGAGGGCATGGCGGGCTATTGGTCCACACAAAAAGGTGAGATTGCGGATTTTATGAACAGCCTTCCCAAGATCGTGTTTTCTAGAACGCTGGAAAAAGTGGACTGGAGTAATACTAGGCTTGTGAAGGAAAACGCTGAGGAAGAAGTGACAAGATTGAAACAAGAGCCTGGCAAAGACCTGTTCATCTTTGGTAGCGCGAATTTATCAAGTACCTTCTTGCAGGGAGGCTTGGTGGATGAAATCCGGATGTGCATCGTGCCCGTTGTTCTGGGTTCCGGAAGCCCTCTGTTCAAGCCCAACGCCAGCAGGATAAAGTTGAAATTATTGGAGGCAAGACCCCTGAAAACTGGCGGCGTAATTGTCCGCTACGCGCCAGAAAAAGCTAGTTCTTGACTTTCGTACACTTGCACTATCCTATTCAACTTCTTATTTTAGCACCGCAGCTGGGACAAAAGTTGGTGGTCGGATCGTCAATGTGCCTACCGCACTGCGGGCAGAAACTAAACTGACTCGACCCAGGCATTTGCGTTATTAAGAAAAAGTACTTCAATTCTCCTACTACCTAGAGGGCGATCGCTGCTCGCATCGATATTTTGGGCCCCTTTTCGGTGCTACTCAAGATAAAAAAATAGGTCTCTTAACTTTCAGAAGTTCTCCTAATTTTTGATAGTAAATATTCTGGACTGAGAGGGAGTCTAGTTATTTTCGCCCCGAATGGCGTCAGGGCATCTTCGACCGCCGACGCGACTGCAGCATAACTTCCAATTGTCCCCGATTCACCCACGCCTTTTGTGCCCAGAAGAGTCATGTCACTTTTTGTCTCCAGGTTTTCCGTAGTCACTTCAAAAGAATCTGACGAGGTTGCAATCATGTAATCAATAAAACTAGTGTTAACAAGCTGCCCCGAGGAATCGTAATTCAGGTCTTCAAGAATCGCGCCACTGACGCCCTGCAGGATGCCTCCGATAAGCTGCCCCTCAACGACAGCTGGATTTATCACGAAACCACAATCATCGACGATGAGGTACTTCAGGACTCTAACTTTACCGGATTCGGGATCCACCTCCACGTAGCACGCGTGACAGGCGCTACCTACGCATGGAAAGTACGTTATTCCATCCACCGCGAACTTGACATCGCTGATTCCAAAATAATAGGTTACGTCAAGGTTCCCCACGTTAATCTCGTGAAGGGAATAGGGGGAATTATACACGGTCCTTGCAATGTCCCCGAAAGAGACCGAGGACGTTTCGTTTGCCATAACTCTGTGGTCTGAGATCCTAAGATCTTCTCTTTTCGCTTTCAATATTTGCGAAGCTACATCAAGAATATTTTCCTTGAGCAAAAGAGATGCCTTGTGTGCGGCGGAAACCGTGTACACTGCACTCCGATCACTGTAGGAACCCTGACCGACGGGGCACGCCAGGGTGTCCCCTTCCGCGACGCTTATCTGTTTCAAATCTGCTCCCAGAACCTCGGCCACGACTTGGGCTAGACTGGACTGGTGCTCGGTTCCGATTAGTCCGCATGCTCCCGTGCTAACGAGGATGCTTCCATCTTTGCAGACTTTGATGTTGACGCCATCGTACGGACTCACTATGGTATCTTTGATTACTCCACCACTCGGGGAGATGGCACACGAAAATCCGATTCCTCTGTAAACGCCAGAAGCTCGCAGCCGAACCGTTTCTTCTTTCAACTTGTCGTATTCGATTGCCTTCAGTGCTTTGGAAAGAAGAGCAGTATAGTCTCCACTGTCATATCTTATTCCGGAAGAACTTACGTACGGAAAGGATTTTATGAAATTTCTTTCCCTGACCACCGCCGGATCCAGGGACAGGGTCTGCGCTAACTTGTCCATCATTCTTTCTATTACAAAAGTGGGTGCAGTTTTCCCAAAGCCCCTGTACGGGCCTATGGGAGTCTTGTTCGTAGTAACCCCAAACACTTCTATGTTCGTGTTTTTGATTGCGTAACATCCAGATAATAGAAGAGATGCGCCGAGCGCTTCCGTGAAGCTGGACCTTGCAGGATAAGCTCCAATGTCCACTAATATCCGGTCTTCCAATCCCACTATAGTGCCGTCGTTCTGGGCGTACAGTTTAGCCACGTGAGTCTGTTCTCTTCCGTGAGAGGTTGCAACGAAGGACTCGCTGCGATCCTCGATCCACTTGATCGGTCGCCCTTGGAGAATGCTCAGAAGCGGAATGAGGATGTATTCTGAATAGGGAAGGGCGCTTTTCGCGCCAAACGCACCACCGCACCGGCAGGCTATTATTTTTATTTTGTTTTCTTCTATTCCGAGGTACTGCGACAGCGCGCTTCTCTCCTGAAAGGGAGACTGCGTACTTTCCCACACGGTAAGCATCTTGGATCCCCGATCGTAATTCGCCAAGACGGCTCTTGTTTCTATCGAAGCTGAAATCACTCTTTGCACGCGCAATGTCTCTTCGATTACAATATCCGCTGCGGCGGTGGAGCCTTCAAAATCTTTGGTACTGAATTTTGTGTGGAGAGCAGTGTTTGTCCCCCATTCCCCATTGATAATAATGGAATCCTTCAAAGCTTCTTCTGCATCCACGACTGGAGACAGGGGCTCGTAATCCACCTCGATGTTATCTAACGCATCTTCCGCGTCATACCGGTTCCCGGCCAACACGACAGCAACCGGTTCGCCCACGTACCTCACCTTGTCTGCCGCCAACACCTGCAACGGAAGACGCTTCGCAACGGGACCTATCACCGGCTTTGGCAATCTAACATGATCAGCGATATCCTTCCAGGTGACCAAAGTTAGGGCAGTAGATGCTTTTATCGATTTTATTTTGGCATGCGCGTAGGGGCTTCTCACAAATTTGGCATACATCAAGCCGGGATAGTGAATGTCGTCGACAAACTCGGACTGCCCTTTCACAAGCGGAGGAACCTCTTGGGAGAGAACAGAATTTCCCAGGAATTTGTGCAACGACAAGGATTTTTTGATCTTTCACGACAGTCACACTAATTATTTATTGCTGTTTGAAAAGCGAAGTGGGAGAAAAAGTAAGACGGTACAGTTAACACAGAGCAAGGACTACGATGTCAAATAGGCTCTTCACAAATTTCTTCAGCTCAATATCCAGTAGTTCTTGCTAAGAAAACTTGTGAAGGATTTGTATTTAATAATGGATTCAGAGTTTGATATCCTATATCGTTTGTTAGGGCGGCTTATGTGTAAAAAATGCAAATTACATTTTCAAATGCGTAGAAACTCTAATCTATTACGCTCATAGAAAAAATCCAAAG
>JAPCJV010000251.1 GCA_027886785.1 Nitrososphaerota archaeon
CACCGTCCATGACATAGACACCGCGAGGTGGCTTTTTGACGAAGAACCGAAAGTCGTCTTTGCGAGGTTAGGGAATGTACTTTCCGAAACTAGAGAGGATTTTGCCGCGATCACTTTGGGCTTTGGAGAGAAAAAAACGGCTTACATTGTGTCAAACTGGGTTACTCCCAAGAGGCTGCGCCAGTTGAGTGTAGTCTGCTCTCAAGGTGTGATCACTCTCGACTTCATTTCTCAGGAGACCCGGTACGATGATGAAAAGGGAACGACTATTCCGCGGAGAGACTTTCGGGAGCCCCTGGTCGAAGAGATGAATGGCTTTCTGGATTGTTTGAGAAATGGGAGAGAGCCTTTGGTAAAGCCGAAAGACGGACTCCACAATACGATCGTCGCTGAAGCCGCTCTTGCGAGTAATTCCTCTGGAATGCCTGTTTATCTGAATCTCTGATCGATCTGTCGCGAGTCCAGAAAGCATATATTTGGGTCTAGTCCCTAATAATGAGCTTAGTCTCTTAGAGAATGTCTTTCGCTGATAATTACGCTGGAGATGCCTCGGTTGTTCGGGGAATTGACGAGCTCGAACAGCCGAGCGACAACGATCTTCTAGTGTTGAAAGCGATCGGCGAAGACGAGGAAGCTCAAGAGCTGTCCTTTCAAGGGATAAAGCGCAAGCTCGGCGTCCATCAGGAGACTTTGTCACGCGCCCTTCACCGGTTGCAGCGCGATGGGTTCGTGGAACGACTGGAACACGCGTACCGGATCAGCCCCAAGGGATTGACTACGATATCGCAGGGGAAACAGCCTTTTCGGCCGAAAATAGATTCTGTCATCGATCCTTACTTGGTTTCTTTGTTGCAGGCAAAGCTTCCCACTGACGTCAACGTAAATGAGATCGTGAATGCTCTGAGCTACAGGTGGTTTGGAAACCTGAGGTGGCTGGGCTCGACTCAGACTCCAGATTCTGCAACCCTAAGCTGGATCACCAATGACTCTGGCTTGAAAATTTCAGTGCGCATAAAGGAAGATGCCCTAAATATCGAAACCATCCCTACAAGTGCCTATTCTGTATCAGAGGCCTCGCGGGCAGCCTTTCAACTCTTTGACCTGATCACCAAGGTAATGAAGGGCCCGGCCCGTAGCGGGGATCCTTCTAATCTCAGTGGCAACGCTGCTGCCTGAACGCGTTTTTTCGCGTGACTCGTTTACTTCTCAGTTAGTCAATAACTAATCTCGACTTCCTACTTAGACTCTATCGTTACAAAATAAGGTGTGAATCAAAATGACAACTATCGTTGGAATAAACTGTAAAGATGGAGTCGTTTTGTCTTCAGACAAGAGAGCATCCAAGGGCTTTTTCATCGGGTCCAAGGAAGTACAAAAGATCCTCCCCATTGATGAAACGATCGCCGTTGCGATCGCAGGTCAGGTGTCTGACGCGGAGTATCTGGTCAATGCTGTAAAAGCAGAAAGAAAACTGGTTTCGTTGCAGAGGGGCTTTCCCCTGTCCGTCAAGGAAACTTCCAAGTTGATCGCGAATGTGGCGTACGACGGCATGAAGAAGTACCAGCCGTATTACGCAGAGTTCATCGTCGCAGGCGTGGATCAAAGTGGGCCGCATGTGTTCATTTCTGACATGAGCGGGGCAGTTTCGCCCGAAGAATTTGTTTCTACGGGCTCTGGCAGTCCAATTGCCTACGGTGTATTGGAAAATAGCTACCACAAAGATCTATCCATGGAAGAGGCAAAGAAGATCGCAACCTCAGCTGTGAAAGCAGCTATGGAAAGGGATCCGGGTTCCGGTAATGGAATCGACGTAGTTGCAATCCCGGTTCTAGAGGTCCCGCTGGTGACGACCAACTAGAAAAAAGGAGATTGAAAAAACATGGAATCTCAACAGCAATACGGTGGCGGAAGAATGCCATACTTCTACGGTCCCGAGGGCACTCTGGTTCAAGTCGATTTTGCACTCGAAGCTGTAAATCGCGGGTCCACAACGCTAGGAATCAAGACCAATTCTGTCGCGATCCTGGCTAGTCAACTGAAACCCACGAGACCGCTGATAGATCCTTCCGAAAAAGTCTTCCTGATCGACGACCACATCGGAGCGACCGGCGCAGGCTACATTGGAGACGTCCTAAAATTGATCCAAGAACTACGGGTGGAAGCACAGAAACACAGTTTGACTTTTGGTTCGCCGATTGATATCAAGACTGCAGCGGAGAGACTTAGCTCCTATCTGCATCAATACACCATCTATGCCGTCCGACCACTAGGCGCTTCCGTAATCATGGCGGGAAAAGATCCCACTGGTGTCCAGTTATACCAAGTGGATCCGAGCGGGACCTTCTTCAAGGGCTCGGCCTTCGCTGTCGGAAGCAAATCAGATCAGGCAATCGAGTACATCCAAAGAAAGTACAATCCGAATCTTTCGAGAGATGAACTAATTACTCTCGCGCAGGATGCCATCAAAACCGCAACCAGCGAAGACTCCCCAATCGAAATCGGAATCGTAAACGGAACCGACTCCAAGTTCCATAAAGTACCTGTTCTGACACACTAGAGCAAGACGCATCCCGGTTTTGGGCCCCAGTCCCCAATCGGGTTCCTATTTTTTTCTTTTGATCTACGGTAAGACTTTTCTCTAAACTAAACCTTTCTTAATGTGAGCTTATTTTGCCGCGAGCGAAAAACGTAGAAGAGCTGCGCCAAGTTCTTCTGTATAACAATACGTTAGAAATTTGGATGGCTCTGTGTACTGAAAGAAGTAAAGAATGGCGAAACATTGAGACTTACAACCGATTCTTGGAACATCTCTCTAAAGTGGGCGTGAAGCTGGATCTATCTGTTGTCTGCCCTCCGATCAAGGGGTTTTCCGAAAAACCGCCCAAGGCCTTCAATATCAAACTGGACGACGAAAATATTCGCAGAATCAGACTGTTCGAAAATCCGGCTCCCGCAAGTTAATTAAACGAAGAAAAAATCCGAAAACTAAGAGAATCCTCGCTATCATGAGAAGAAAATTATTAGATATTCTGGCCTGTCCAATTGACAAATTTTTTCCTCTTGAGCTCTTTGAGATAAATTCAGAGGGAGACATGATTGTTGACGGTGCACTCTTTTGCACCCAGTGCGGCCGGTTTTATCCAATAATCGACGAAATACCTGTAATGCTGCCGGATGATCTGAGGAACAGAAACGAAGATCTGGATTTTTTGACGAAGTTCAGAGACAAATTACCCGAGAAAATCTCGAAGCATGGCAAGCCGGTTCATCTGGACTAGCTACTTCCTGTACTGGAATTTAGGCGAAATTGAGGCAAGTTATGAAGAAGCGCCGATCCTCTAAACCACAAAAAGTTCCCAATCTAATTTCCCCAAAAGCCAAACTGGGAAAGAATGTGCGTGTGTGGAATTTCGCCTATGTCGGCGGGGACACGTCCATTGGGGACAATACAAAGATCGGATCTCTCGCCCATGTGGATTACAATGTGGTGATCGGGAAGGACTGCAAAGTGGAAGGTCTAGTTTACATCGCTCCCCTTTCCCGGATCGGGAACAATGTATTCATCGGACCCGCGGCTGTTTTAACGAATGATCCTTATCCGCTCTCGGACAAAATGATCGGTGTCACCGTGGAAGACGGCGCCTTGATTTGCGCAAGAGCTGTTATCAAGGCAGGAGTGAGAATCGGGAAGAACAGCGTCGTGGGCATGGGAGCAGTAGTGACCAAGGATGTTCCTCCGGAAACTGTGGTCGTGGGAGTCCCCGCGAAGGCGGTCTACTCTCGTGAGGAGTACGAAAAGAAACGTCTAGCGTGGAACGAGTAGTGGACTTGCTCTAAAAGAGAAGTGCTCGAACGAAAACTGGGTACGTCGTATCAACTGGCTTTTCTTTCGATGCGCAGTTGACTCTTTACCATGATGTTTCGCATCTGAACAAATAGAAACAGCCAGATCAAAACCAGGATGGTAGATAGCAATCCCTTAACGATCGAATCCAAAAAAGATCCG
>JAPCJV010000252.1 GCA_027886785.1 Nitrososphaerota archaeon
GAATGGCAAAGACCAGGCAGTCATGAATCTTCCAATAAATGTCGCTACTGCGATGTGGTCATGGTACCAAGTTTAATACTCTAAAATATTCAAGCAAGCCACGGATCTATCCCCAGAATAGAGTTTTACATCCGACATTCAAAATTTGAAGAGATAAGATTTCGATGATGAACGAAGGTTATCGGCTATGCTTAGGATGCAATAGAGAGATAATGGTCTCATCCAGAGGTTTATTTCTACCTCATAAAAACAAGAAAAAGAAAATTGCTTGCCCTATGTCTGGCAAAGCGCCCAATTATGACATATGTGATTTGTGCGGAAAGAAAATTGCAAATCCAGACAATAAAACAAGATATTGTTCAGAAGACTGTGAGAAAAAAGATTCTCGTCGTTCCTTGATGCCTGTTAATCAGGAGATCTCCAAAAGAAAAATTAAGGCATTAAAATTTTCAAACCCTCTTTACTTTGACTGAATGCTAAAGTTGTGGAGTTCGCCGGATTCTAACCCTACCTCAATTCGATATTTTACTAGTAAATTCGTGCTCAAATCCCACATCCCGCATAATCTTATCACCAGTAAATTTTCGTCGGAAAGTCCTCGCACGGTCATCGTTGCGTTGATGACGTCGATTGATCAGAATAAGCCGACTCAAGGCATGGTGGACCGACCCGTCGGTTCTTGACCTGGGCATTTACGCACATGAGCACCCCGAAGATTGCAGAATAAATCAGATGCAAATTGCACTCTAGACTACCACCTGCGAAGCTTCTAGCAGAGGTGATCGAAAAGATGGTTCATACAATCTTAAGAGGGTCTGCGAAAACGGTTTTACATGCCACGGGTAGACCTATTCACGCCGATTCACAAGGGCGTGCGCTCCATGATTTACGTGTTGGGAAACGATCTTCAAGTCGCTGATTTCACGGATGAGCGGGCGACAGGCGAACTCGTCGCCAAGTTAGAATATGATCTTGAGCTAGCTACATCCTCCAGCTGTATCTTATGTTTGCTCCATGAACACGCGGGGAACGAGGACAAGTATTTGTTTCCGCAGGTTCATCCTTTCGAGCCTGAAATGGTCGAGCAGCTTATTCAGGAACATAGAGAGGTTGTGAGGAGGCTTGGAGGCATATCGAAATTCTTGGGGGAACTAAAAGCAACCACGGCGTCCGGGAAGAGGATTGACATGGGAATCAAGCTGAATCAAATGGTAGATGACCTGTTCGCATTCTACCTTACGCATCTCGCCAAAGAAGAGGTTACGATCCTACCCGCAACATGGCGGCATTTCACAGATGAACAACTCACAGCCTTCCGCACGACCGCTGAGAGAAACACTCCACCCGAACGATATGCTGAATGGATGAAATGGGTGTTTCCATCCCTCAACGCCAACGAGCTAACAGGCATGTTTGCTGGTATGAAGCAAGGCGCACCCCCCTCTTTCTTAGAAAGCATGAAGCGGATTGCGGCAGAAGTGGTTCCGAAAGACAGATGGGAAATAGTCCGACAGAGAGCGGGACTGTGAAAGTTTGACGTTAATCAAACAGACGAATTTAGTCCCTGGGCTATCACCTAACAGCGGAGGGCTAATCTAGTTACATCTCGGACATTCTTTCCAACAGGTAAAGCAATAGAACTTGTCGCATTTCTCACAAAGAACCTTTTGATGCGCAGCATTCTTGAAAATAGGCTCCTCCGGAAGGAAAACAGTCTTCGACAATCAGGACTGCTCTAAACCGTTGAATACACTGACCTAAAAGTCCATGTAATACATAGCAATACAAATGATCTGGGGCAATTATTCGAATCTAATTTATTTGTGACAACTTGGCCTGAGAGAAATTTGTTAGCTTTCTGGGACTTGAAGAGGATGAAATTCATCCCTGGTTGGATGTTTCTCTCAGCTAATAACTTTGGGTAGTATTTGCTTTCCCGCCAATTCAAGAGCCTTGTCGGCTGATGGTCCGTGAAAATAAAAGATTGGGACCTCTAGCCCGGTTTCGCTGAAAGTCTCCAGCTTTTCCAAACAATCGCTCGGATTGCCCGACATGGAAAAGCCCCGAATTATCCCTTCGTCGATCATCTTCTCCGAGACCTCCCTTGAGCCCGCGATCAATCTTACATCTTCCCAAAACTCCGTCTGATTCAGCACAGGCCGGGGCATTAACGGTATTGTGTATGAGCCCAAGACCTTTCTTGAAAGTTGAAATGCTTTTTCTCTATCTTCGTCGATCGAAGTTTCGATGAAGGCGCGAATAGAGAAGTGTTCGGGGTGCGATGCCCTGCGCCTAACTTTTTTGACCAGCCTGATGACCTCTTTCACATATCGCGGTGAACTGCCTCCTCGCCTGGAAATCAAGAGCCCGTCCGCGATTTCTGCGGCAAGTTCGATCATTTTGGGCATGAGCGCGCCAAGATAAATGGGAGGAAAACTTTTCAAAGCTACCTCGAGTGCTGTTGGTTTTTCAATTCGAAATACTTCTCCGCTGTATACAAATCTCTCACCTTTGAACAACCTCCTTAGAATTTCGACCGATTCCCTCAAGCCTCTGAGCTGCGACACGTGGAGGCCCATGGCTCGCAGTTGAGACGGAGCAGATCCGATCCCCAGGATGAATCTCCCACCGGACAGTTCACTTAGGACCGCTGAGTCTACGGATAAGGAGAGAGGATGTCTGCGAAAGGGCGAGACGATCCCAGTTCCCACTCTGATCTTCTCGGTATTGCTAAGTATTGCGGCGGCAAGCGGTATCGCGCCCCACTTGTTCCCCTCCTGTAGCCAGACGCAGCTAAAACCTAATTTCTCAGCTTTTTTTGCAAGCCTGACATGGTCCCTAGCGTCAAGTTCGGCAAATCCGACATCAACGCTTCTGAACTTCGAAGTTTCCAGACACTTCCAGAAGAAAGATCTTATTCTAAGCTAAATTAGCTAGTCGGCCCAGCTTTCATGTCAACAATACTCGTCTACGCATTGGATTCTAGCTCGTTCCTTTAATGCAATATCCATGTGATGTATTCCGCAATGATCGTTGACTAGTTGAACGTCTTAGCTTTCTGGCAAGACTTCTCCAGTTGCAGGTAGGTTAGAGCGTTTTGCCCTAAAACACTATGTATATTCGAGGGCTTTTCCTAAGGGCCCGCACTCACCCATGTTACTGAGAAACTGGTTCCGCTCGATTTTATAGCAGATTGCAACGCTTTCACGGTATTGGCAAAACTAACCATCTCGAGCGCATCCACTTTAGATCCGAATTTGGCGATGGGCCCCGTCACCTGGGAAACCCTGGCAGTATCGGTCCCGCTTACTAAGGTAGTTCCCTTTCCAAAAGAAACGGAACCGAAATTAGCAAGTGGACATATGTAATAGACGTTAGTAGCGCAAGCAGATGACGAAGGTGCTTCAGCGATCCACTCTGCTGAACTTCCGAGAACGCCGGGAACTGCAGCGGAGTGAGAGTAGGATTTCCCGGTGCTAAGATCTTTGATCGTTGTGTTGAATTTGTTGGTTGCCAAGGCATACCTCACTTCCGCGAATATTACATCACCCGGATGAATCACGAGGGACGGGATGTTGACTTAGCTATTGGGATAGAATTCGTACCATGCGTAGTACGAGGCTTTTCCCAGGTAACACTGAGCTAGCGTTCCAGTTTGTTCTACTGTCGGCGAAGTCAAACCATCTATTCCTACCCAGAAAGAGGCGAGTTGAAGCGAACTCGTAGGGCACGTGACCGCTGGCTCAATCCACGAGCCCTTGATATCTGTGACTGAATTGGTAGATCCATTGATAGCATAACCTGCCCAGTTTAGATAGCCCAAGAGGTTCATGGAGGGTGACTTCGAAACCTTGGTGAGGCCTGAAGCTGTGGAGGCTGCGGAGAAAATTCCGACGGGAGTACTAAACGAGGACAGACAGAATAAGAGTATCACGAGTGATGATAACGTAACAGTCATTACAGCGGATTTCTTAACGAGCTTCATCTCTTCGAAAGTCTGCTC
>JAPCJV010000253.1 GCA_027886785.1 Nitrososphaerota archaeon
ATCCCATCTTCTGATGCGTATTTCTTATTCTGATTCCCTTTGTTCGCTCGTCTAGGATTCGTCATACGAGTATTCACCCTTCAAATTCGTAGTCGAGTGAGAGAGCAGATGAACCTCCGGATTGAAAGCTGAAACTGCCAGTACCTTTCAGACCAGCAAGGCCAGCAGTACTAGAGCCTGGCATTACGTTCCAAGTACCCGTGCTCAACCCCTTTGGGGTGCCAGACCCGTTTACTTCGAGCAAAAAGCTCCCCTTTCTGCTTTGAAACTCGCCAGAAACTCGGTACACACCCACAATTTGCTGGACTGGTCCGTGCGCAACAGCGTTACAAATTCAGCTAGAGCCACTTCAATATCCCCGTGGGAAAAGATCTATTGCGCTCATGCGGAGCAGTTTGTTGCCGTTTTCTAATTCCTCAACCGGTGAAAAACTGAAGCTCTTGCTTTCTATTGTCCCTGCGGCATGACTCGGCATAACGTAGTGCTTTGGAAAGGAATCTAATTACTTTTTCTGAAATCCAGAGAATTCATATGATCAATAATCGTTCACGAAGGAAGCACGGATAGCTCCTTTTCTGCTTCCTTTGCGATCTGAGCGAGAGCTTTTGTCGTGACCTCCGAGATGTTATCCCGGACAAAGCCCAGAGCAAAACTGGGCACCCCTTTCATCTCGAATTCCCAGTGGACATCTATCCTAGTCCCCTTTCCGCTGATCTTCTGAAGCTCAATCTTTCGCGTGCCGAGCATTGGACCCTTCGTCATTAGCAAGGTGCTAGATTTGGTACCAGAATCGACAACGAGCTTCTGGTGACTCTTGGCCTCTCCCAGGGGTCCCCTGGGAATCCTCACCTCTCGCTCAATTTCGTTCTCTTTCTTTGCGAGAATCTTTACCCTCCGTAGTGCATCCCAGTACTTGTGTTCGTTCTCCAAATCGGCAAAAATTTTCCAAACGGATTCGACAGGCGCGTGTACTTCTTGGCTCTGCTTTATATCAATCATAGTTAAGTACCTCGTGGACCTATAAAGCGATCACAATCATTTATCCCTGGTGATACTCTCGGAGTAACATTTGTGGGCAGCCCAGAATTAATTTAAGGCGATCCTATAACGGTTTAGATTTTCTTTGTGTATAATCCAACTATTCTTTCTACAGTTGCTTTTTGTACGCGGGGAATGCCCGGTGCTCTAAATACGATTCCGGATACTTTAGTCGGATCCTTTCCATCGTCGACTATGTCGAACGCTGTAGATTCATCAATAATGATCATTCCACCATATCCCGAAATACTTCTGTAACCCTCGATCAGTTTCTGATCGTACATGTCTATGTTTTGCATGATCTTCGAGGAAATTTTCACAGATCTAAATTCAATCACCGATTTATCGTCAGGCGAGATCTCCGCATCCTCGAAGGGTCTTAGCATGGAGATCGCTCTAACACTCACACCCCTTTTCGATGCAGCCTTCAAAGCGGACTTGACTGCGAGTGTATATTTTGGAGGATATCCGCCGATCGAGAAAATATCAGTTTTCGCGCTATAGATCAGCTCTGCCAGGCGTCGCTTGACTCCCAGCTCCCCCCGAACCAAACATTTTGAGTTTTTCTGAAGATCTGATTTGGCTTGGTCTTTCAGATCCTCTTCCTTTTTTTCAAGGAGGTCGAGCGCTTCCTTCGCCCCCTTGGAAAACTCATCCATCAAATGGTTGATCACCGCCTTCGGGCCGATCGCCCTGTATAGCGTCGGCCGGCCCCGCTGGATCTCAATCATCCCGCGCCGCGCCAGCTTTTCCAGAGACTCGTACGCCTTGTTTCGCGGCATGCCCGAGTACCTGTGGACGTCTGCCGCTCCCACTGGCCCCAGGGAAATTAGAGCATCGAGGGCTTTCGCTTCATTCTGGTTCAGACCCAGCGCAATCAGGGATTCAGTGGAGCTCATTTTGTTGTTACTTCGAGAGTAACATCTGCAATATTAGAATTGTGAGGCAATCCCTAAGGCCCCCCGAGGGGACCGAACCAGGTTCCGGAAAGCCTCCCTCCATCAATGGGAATCATTGCTCCCGTCACGAAGGAAGACAGATCAGAGCAAAGCCACGCGACCACATTTGCTACCTCCTCCCGGTTTCCCACGCGCCCCATGGGCACGCCGAACGCCGCCTGCTCTCTGTATTGCAAATTGGCGAGGTGCTCTGTGTATATGGGACCCGGCGCGACCACATTGACCCTGATATTTTGTTTGGCATAATCCAGAGCTGCAGCCCGCGTAAGGCCGATGACCCCATGTTTTGCGGTTACGTACGCGCCGATTCCCCGGACACCTTGGAGACCCGCCGTCGAGGACATGTTCACGATCGTTCCAGCACCCCCTTTGATCATGGCTGGGATCTCGAATTTCAGAAAGAGGAAAGTTCCCCGCACGTTGACATCCATAGCGAAATCAAAATCTTCGGCAGATAGATCGGCGAGCAGGGCCGGCATGGGTCCACCACCCGCATTATTGAAGGCAAAGTCCAGTCTGCCGAAACTCTCTACGGTCTTGGTTATCAAATGGTTCACCGAATCTACATCACTGACGTCCGTTGGGATCGCTACCGCTGTGTCCTCATGTTCAGAATTGATGGAATTCGCAATCTCTTCCAGGGCATGGCGATCCCTCGCCGCTAGAGCTACCTTGGCACCCGCTTCAACAAAAGCCCGGGCACTCGCTGCTCCTATTCCGCGGCTCGCTCCTGTCACGATCCCAACCTTGTCTGCAAGCATCCCCTTTAGTTGCTTAGAAAAAACTAGATCGGGGAGTGGATTTTCCTTTTGAATGGATTGCATGTGATACACCACTCTCTAGTATTTTTCGAGCTCTTTCGTCATCTGTTCGAATCGTTCCTTGGAGAGCTCGCCTCGAGCAAACCTCTCTTTTAGGACAACCATCGCCCGGTCATCGTCGTAGTACCTGCCATAGTACCACCCGCGCCCCCCTCCCCAGCCCCCGCCCCACAAGACCCAGCGGAAGACGAAAAAGATCAGGAATACCACGGGGATGAAGAAGAACCATCCAAAGGGAAACCATCCATAGAAGGGATAACTCCCGAAAGCCGACGCAGATCTGACGTAATAGAATGAGACGATTGCAAGGATTGCGATCGCGCTGATCAAAATCAGCACTGGAACTAGAATCCAATTTCTCGACCACGCTTTATTCGCTTGATTCATGTTTTTTGAAATACCTTTTCATCGAGTCTGGGCTCTCAGAGTCTAATAACAATGGTGTTACCCTTGATGTAACATTTAACGAGTGGTGTTTCTTTTACTTTAATAGAGCGGTTAGGGCGTTAGTGGGATGGAAATCCCTAATTCACAAGTGATTGATAATTTCGTACATCGGGGAAGCTTTTATCTGAGCTTTTAGGAATTCAAGTTGAACAGTTTGCTCGTCGGAGAGTCCGTCGGCCGAAAGGAAGACCGCAGGCTCGTAACTGGAAAAGGATCCTTTACGATTGACATCAAACAGCCCGGCGAACTATACGTCTACTTCGTGAGAAGTCCCTACGCCCACGCCCGCATAAAATCAGCGAAAGTTAACAAAGGGGATGAAGCTTTCTTCGCATTTTTTGACGATGACGTGAAGAAAGACCTACCTGTAATTTCCATTTGGCCAGGGACTCCTGCGCCACGGTTTCCCCTTCTAGCTAGGGGAGAGGTACTTTACGCGGGACAGCTTGTCGCTGCGGTGGTGGCAGGTTCCAGAGCCCTTGCCGAGGATGCGGCAGAGGGTATCGAAGTGGAATACGAAGCTCTTCCGGTAATAATGGATGGAGAAGCTGCCCTAAAACACGGATCGCCATCGGTGCATAAAGATCTGAAATCCAACCTGATCGGGTCTTGGACGAATCACAACGGTTCCTTTGACGCTGCTCTAGCTTCAGCTGATGTCGTGATTGAAGAAAAATTCTCTGCGCAGCGAGTAACCGGGCAGGCGATCGA
>JAPCJV010000254.1 GCA_027886785.1 Nitrososphaerota archaeon
CTCTCAGACCCTTCCCCGTTCTGAGGGTTCTCTTTTTTTCCCGGCAAGCCCAAGGTTATTATCTCCGGCGCGCGATCAAATTATCGTTTTTGTGAATCGCAATGCAGTTAGTCAGACTGGTACTTTCGTTAGTCGGCTTGATCGCTATTGCTCTTGGTTACATCACTCACGATCTTTATTTTCTCATTCTTGCGATTATCGCGTTCATCGCAGGGCTCTATATCATGGGAGCTCTCGGTAGACGTTCCGATCGAACCCAGAAACTCCCTCCAAAGAAAAATTCACAAAATCAGAAAAAGAATCGAAGCGAAAAATAGAACATTTTTTCTGGAACAAAGAAAGGATTCCTTTGAATGAATCTCAAGACGAGACTAACTATTGTCGGAATTGTCTTTCTCGTACTAAGCTTCATTTTCGCATACTCCTCTACGATCCAGGTCAACCAGTCGGATGCGGCGAGCCTGAGTGAAAGTTTCAAGAATATCGATACGTCGGTAGTGGGAATCTTTGTAAACAACGTCCAGATTGCTCTTCTAGAATTTATTCCTGGATTCGGTCCGGGATTCAGCGCTTACAGTTCTTACAGTACTGGACTAGTCCTATCTGCAGTTGCCCAAACAAATTCGAGTATCGGAGTTACGGGACTGGAACTCTATTTCGGGCTGCTGCTCACTCCCATATACTGGCTGGAGTTTGCCTGCTATTCCTTGGCTGTCGAGGAAAGTATCGCGGTTGTGGTCTCGTTTCGGACCAGAGATTTCCGGACGCGAGAATGGAAATGGCTCCTCGGATCTCTCTTGTTTGTCGTTGCCACACTCTTTGTTTCAGCCAGATTGGAAGTAGGACTGATCAACTTGGTCAAATGAACTTGAAATAATGGGGAGAGTTCAGCGCGGTTTGTCCTTGAGAGACCAGGTCCTATTGGAAGTGCTGTTGAAAAGCTGCTTGTGTCCAGAGTACGGGATTCTGATCGAATCAGAATATTTGCAGTCCTGACACTGAAGACCCAGAACCACCTCGTACCCATTGGGCAGATCATTCACCCAGATCTTTGTCAGTTTCAAGAGTCCACCACAATCAGCATCCATTTCTCTCCAGCCCTCTCCTACAACCTCTACCTTTTTGCCATGAATGAAAGTGGGGATTCCAAAAAAAGCGTACGGATACCCTGCTACTGTATATCCGGTTTTTCTTAATCCCCTTTCTTTTGAGGGAGGGGAGAGAAGTCGATCCTTTTCTTTTTTCTGCATACTTCGCGCGGTACCTAGATCAAATGCAAGCATAAAAAGGAGAAAATAAGCCCGTTGCGGGTATATTTCGGAGAGACTATTCATTTGACAAGATCCCAGGAGGATCCGAAAAAGGGCGAGGAAAAATCTGGACGGGAACCATCCCTATCCTTGAAGGACAAGCTTTGGATAATGGCTGCAATCGCAATATTTGCCGTTGCGTTTCTCATCATTCTAATCTTCGGCGTTTTCTGATTTCGTTTTTTCATCTGGAAGCCTAAAGCCATATTTGTAAACTCCGACCAACGTCGTAATCACTGATTCCCTGGTACCAGTTCGCAAGAATCAGACCTAAGAGAGCTCATAGAGGACAATGCCAAATCCACCCCCAGAAGATCCCATAAACACGAGCGACGGCCAGGTTCTTTCTGGCGCCGCCTCAAAGCCTCCGCAAGTTGTGGACCTCAGGGAGGTGATGAGATATTTTGCAAGCGCCGTTACAGTCGTGACGGGTGCTCTGGACACCGGCGAGCTTTTCGGACTAACGGTTTCGGCATTCAGCTCGGTCTCGCTAGAACCTCCGCTTGTCCTGATCTGCATCAGGAATGAGAGTACCGCGACGAATCTGCTAGCAAAGGCAAGAAGATTTTGCGTGAATATCCTGTCGGAAGATCAGCAGTCCATCGCGGAGAAATTTTCACTCGCCGGCGAGGGAGGCAGATTTGTAGATCTCAATTACTACATTGGTAAGGGCGGCAGTCCGATAATCAGAGGAGGCATCGGATTCATAGATTGCAAGGTCTATCAAATAATTCCGGCGGGGGATCACGCCATTTTTCTAGGAGAAGCAATCGACGTGGTCGCTGAAGAAAAACCGCCCTTGCTTTATCTTAACCGGAGATATGTGAAGCTGGCCCAGATTTAGTACTCCAAAAAAAGCTTGATGCGAAAAGCCATAAATCAGTTCGCAAAAATTCCTCAATCAGGAATTTCAAAATGAATACGTTAACAGCTCTTCTACTTTTTCTTGTGGGCGCATTTGCTCTCATCATCGGATTTCTGAGTGTTCCCTCGATTCAATACTATACAGGTGGAGTCATTATCGGCCTGTTCATCGCGGGGCTGCTTTATGCTTGGGCAAATACGATTCGTCAGACGAGAAAACTGGGAGAGCAAGACCCAAAACCCGTTGCTGTTACCGCGTGATCTTGATGCTCAAGTTTTTCCGATTAGCCTTGGCTCAGTTCGAGGAAACTCTTCGCCCCTTGGAATAGGTACTTGGAATCTGACCCCAGGGAAATGAATTTGAATCCGAGCTTCTCCCACTTTTTGGCTTCCTCAGGAGTCGCAGCAAGAGTTCCGGGAATTTTTCCGGATCGTTCGCAGATCTTTACTACTGATTGCATGGCATCGGCTACTTTTTGATTCCCCCGATCTGTCACAAGCCCCATCGAAATAGTTAGGTCGCTCGGACCGACGAACAACAGATCCACCCCCTTTGTTTCAGCTATGGACTCCGCGTTGGAAAGCGCCTCCATCGTCTCGACCTGCACTCCCACGAGAACCGCTTCATTCGCGGTAGTTACATAATCGTGCAGATTGTTGCCGTAACCGGCTGCCCTAACTGGACCGACACCCCTAGATCCAACTGGGGGATATTTGCTGTAATTTACGACTCTCTCAGCTTCCTCCGGCGTGTTCACTAGAGGAACCAAAATGCCATAACTCCCGATATCTAGGGCCCTCTTGATCAGATATTGATCGCTGATACCTACCCTAACCAGCGGGACAATCTTCGAGCCGGACAGGGAGAGCATCATGTTTCTGACCGTCTCAATGGAAAAGTACGAATGCTCGGTGTCGAACAGGAACCAATCGAAGTTTAGTTGCTTCAAGGTATCAGTAACATCAGGACTTCCAATCGTGATCCATGTCCCAAAGGACGTTTTTCCGGAGTAGAGTTTTTCTCGCAGAGGATTTTTCAAGCTGGATTAGTTTTCTTTTTTCGTAATTATAAAAGAAAACAAGCGACTGATTATTTTTCGTTAGGGTGAAACGGGTTTCGAGGTTTTCATTTCTTTACCAGTAAAAACAGATCTTACGGTACTTGCCTCATTAAACCAGCTTTCTGGCGTCGGCGTACCCCAGAAGGTCTGCCTTTGTGGATTCTCAAGTTTCCATTTTATCTGTCTCCAGTAGGGGTCGGCGCTGAGGTAATCCCCAGTATAGAGCTCTACTCTGTGCCCATCGGGATCTCGCAGATACAGGAAGAAAGCGTTGGAAATTCCGTGCCTCCCGGGGCCCCGCTCAATTGCTTTCAGAAAACCGCACGCAGCTACCTTGTCTGCCGCGTCTAGGATGCTTTGTTTGTCGCTCACGAAAAATCCAGAGTGGTGCAGCCTTGGACCGATCCCGCTCATCAATGCGACATCGTGAACCGTGGGCTTTCTCTTCAGCCAGGTACCCCACAATTTCGGTTTCGTTCCCTCTGTCTCTGTAAATTCGGTGCACACAAACCCCAATTTGTTAACGTACCAGTCAGATCCAGCCTGCACATCGGGTACCGACAGGTTCACGTGATCTATTCGCATGATTTTCGCCCCTCGATGCTGGTCAAATTTTTGCCACAGCCACTCTACCTCGTCCATCTTCGAAAAAAATTCCACCGGAAAGCCCAGAGGATCCTGAGTCCGCAAAGCCAGACCCTGTCCGATCTCCTCGCTATGGGAATTTATCCAC
>JAPCJV010000255.1 GCA_027886785.1 Nitrososphaerota archaeon
AACGCTCTCATCAACAAGCAAAACTGATGCAGCTCCGTCGCCAACGGGTGCACAGTCTAACACTCTGATCGGATCTGCGAGCATTTCGGATCTAGAAACTTCCTCTGCGCTGAATTTCTTCTTGAATTGTGCGTGCTCTGCAGTTGCAGAATTCTTGTGAGCGATCACGGGAAAAGCCGAGAGTTTTTCCCGGGAAATGTCGTAATGGGACATGTATAGTCTCGTTAAATGTGCGTTCAAAGACGTGAAGGAGATCCCAAAGAACTGGGAATACTCGGCATTTTCTGCGAGGCCCTGAATCCCGAGGAGTTTTAGAGGGTCGACATCCCGCATTTTTTCCACTCCAATTACGAGAGCAGATCGAATTTTTTTGGCTGCGATCATGTCCGATGCCACCTGAATCGCAGACGCCCCTGAGGCCCCCGAAGATTCTATGGTGAATGCCCTAACGTTTTCCAACCCCAGAGCGTCAGCCACCACGGGGCCCAGATTGGACTGAGACGAAGTAACTTCTGAGTACGCATTAGCCACGATCAGGGCGTCAGGATTCTCGGAACTAGTTTCCAGAATTTTCTTGGAAGCTTCAAATGCTAGATCCGTAATCGATTTTGCCCAGTGATCTCCGACTTTTGTAAAGCCAACCTTGCTTACATATACCGTCAACTTGGATTCCACTGGGGTAGAATGTGTTTTTTCGAGGCTAGAATGATCAGTTCAAGGATGAATGATTATTTCGTAAAAAATCTTGAAACTACCGGCGGATCTTCTCGCGATACTTTGTATAGATGGCGTAATCAATCTTCGTGGAATTCTCTATAAGCGTCCTTACTGGGATTCCATTTTTTCTCTTCCGAGGGAGAGCTTCCTCCGCTTCGATAATGAATGCATCGCTCCCCGCACCCGATCCGAAGGATACCAACATGATCTTGTCTCCCGGCTGCGCCACGTCCAATACGGCAGCAAGCCCCAGCGGAGAGCTGCCAGAATATGTGTTACCGATCATTGGATTCAATAGCCCTGTTTCGATTTGTTTCATCGTGAACCCGAGACGCGTCGCAGCTTCGACCGGGAACCGCGGATTTGGTTGATGAAACACCGCATACTGAAAATCGGTAGGTTTCACCCCAAATTCCGAAAATAGATTTTTCACTGCGGTTTCAACATGGTGAAAGTAAGCGGGTTCCCCGGTAAATCTGGAAAGATGTTTTGGATATTTCTCACCCTGCCTTCTCCAGAAATCTCCGGTATCAGATACGTAAGAAACGCTCCCTTGAAATTTCGCGACAGTATCCTTGCCGGCTTTTCCGATAACAAACGCGGCCCCTCCACTTGCCGCCGTATACTCCAAATCATCTCCGGGACGTCCCTGAGCAGTGTCCACAGCGATCGCCAGCCCGTGCTGGATCATGCCGGAACCCACAAGACCGGTGATGATTTGCATCGCTTCCGTTCCCGCCTTGCAAGCAAATTCGAAATCTGCTGCGAGCAAATTATGGCTCCTCAAGGCCTGCGCCACTATTGTGCTGGTTGGTTTTACAGCATACACTTTCGATTCGGTTCCTACGAAAATAGCTCCAAGATCTCCATTAACTCCCGCCATTTCGCAGGCAATCCTTCCGGATTCGACCGCCATCGTTGTCGTATCTTCGTCGACGGAGGCGACCGCTTTTTCCCTGTTAGCTCCCGAACCCCCTCCGTGCCAGACCCTCCCGATCTCGGCTGTGGCCAACCTATTAACTGGAATGTAAGCGCCGTAGCCCTCGATTCCAATCTGGATGTTACTTTTCATCTGAAAACAAGGCCGGCAAAATATCGTAAATAACCCAATATACGCTGGGTACTACTTTCGTTGATCAACGAATATACAAGGACATTCGTTGGCTCTAATCAATCCGTCTCAGTGAGTTTCTGAGCTAAATTGACTTTACCTGCTTTACGACAGGCGGCCTAGCTTTTTTCAGAACTCTGTAACCGCAAATGCACTTTATTTCGGGAAGCTGGGCGAGTTCGTCCGCGTTCACTTTAGTCCCACACCTAACACATTCGTAAATAACGCCTCCGAAAACCTTGGTCTGCGCATCCATATTATCTGCTGAACTCATTTCTAATAATCGCTACTCCATTTCTATTAGGATGGAATGCCCTTATTTCCTTTCCGATTCGGGTGAGCAAAAAAGATCAGGGCATCTGCTTAAAACGCATTAGGCATTCAACATGAAGAGTTGAGGTTGCTTTTTCGAAATGAAATCCTCAAACCGCGATCTTGACGATCGGCTTTTCTGGATTCCCAAGGAAAGCGAAATCAAGAATGCCGTCACCACCGACGTTTATTTTCAATATGCAGTCGAAGCTCTGGAATATGCAAAAATAAACCCCCGAGTCACTATGGAGGTATACACCAGGAAGACCCCCTTTGCCTCCAACTGGGCGATCGTTTGCGGCGTATATGAAGTAGCAAAACTTCTCGAGGGTGTTGCAGTAGATGTTGACGCCTTTGAAGAAGGAGGTGTCTTCTTGACTGATCCTGACTTGGCGATTTACGAGCCCGTAATGAGAATCACTGGCAGGTACACGGATTTCGCGAAATACGAGAATCCCATTTTGGGGTTCCTTTGCCAGTCCAGCGGAATTTGCACCAAGGCGGCTAGAGTGGTCCTAGCTGCCGAAGGCAAGATCGGGTTGAGCTTCGGCACGAGAAGAGCGCATCCTGCACTGGCTGCAATGATCGAAAGAAGCTCGTATATTGGAGGGATCGACAGCGTATCGAACGTTTTGGGGGCGAAGCTGCTAAAGACTGAAGCCAGCGGGACAATGCCCCACGCTTTTATCATCTGCGTGGGAGACGAAGTTAGGGCGTGGAAAATTTTCAACGATGCCATTTCCAAAAAAGTCCCGCGCATTGCCCTGATAGACACGTTCAGCGATGAGAAGATGGCTGCGATCAAGGCGCTGGAATCTCTTGGTGGCGATCTTTACGGAGTACGTCTGGACACTCCCTCCACCCGTCGGGGGGATCTGAAAAAGATCGTTCAGGAAGTTCGCTGGGAACTGGCGATACGCGGTGGAGGCAACGTGAAAATCTTCGTTTCCGGTGGACTGGATGAACCGGAAATAATGGGTCTGAAAGACTGGGTCGATGGTTTTGGAATAGGCACGAGCATTTCTACAGCCCCTGTCTTGGATTTTGGAGGGAAAATCGTATTCCTCGAGGATGATGCAGGAGAAAAAATCCTCGTTTCAAAAAGAGGTGATTTATCCGGAGTCAAGCACGTTTACAGAGATTCTTCCACATTTACTGACGTCGTTACGCTGGAGGACAAGCCACCCTCGAAAGATTTCAGACCGCTGCTTCAGCCTTTATTGAGGAAAGGTGTCATAGTTCGGGACTTTCTCCCTCTTGAAAAACTTAGGCAAGACACCGTGAGAGAAGTAAATGCTGTATCCAAAGCTAGCCCGAGAATCATTGTGAAATGATCTCAAAATGGAATGGACGATAGGACCGCGGGCACTCGCGCTCCGGATAAATCTCAACAGTCGTTACAAAAAAAGCGCAAAGTTTAATCTGGCTAGAAGCTAGGCAGAGGCGGGATCTGCCCGGAACATGTTTCACTCCCTTCTGCTCCTAAAATGGACTCTGCTACAGTTACCCGCCTATGTTGGACCGGTTGTCGCCCTTATAGTTGCGATAGCTATCGCCGGTGTGGCGATAATTATTGTTTCGATAAAAAGAAACCCGTAAGTAAGATTGCCCTAGTTCCATTCAGTGTATAGGGCTGGACTTGCGGTACGGCCCTCGCCGTCTTTTCCTCGATTTTTTCTTCTTTTCCACCGTGTTGAGTAGTTTATCGGTGTTTCTGTCGTCAGACAACTTACTCTGCGCCTAATCTTTCCATACATATGTTACTTAATCGTTCAAGAAAAATGATGCAGATCAT
>JAPCJV010000256.1 GCA_027886785.1 Nitrososphaerota archaeon
AAAATTGGAACAGGACGGACACATCAGCATCATAGAAAGTAGAACTAAGCTCGAAGAAGTTCTCGAATCCAGTTTCAAGGTCGGAGTAGTTCTTTTGATGGAGGGAGCCGACCCCATGCGGTTCCCTGCCGAAGCGAAAACTTGGTTTGACTCCGGAGTCAGAATAGTAGGACCTGCCTGGAGAAAAACGCGGTACTCGGGAGGCACGGGAGAACCGGGCCCCCTGTCACCCGAAGGTCGAGAGCTAATCAAAGAGATGGACACCCTGGGTCTCATTTTGGACACCTCCCATCTTGCAGAACAGAGTTTCAATGAAGCCATGGATCTCTTTCACGCCCCCGTCATTGCGAGTCACGCCAATTGTCGAGCGTTCACCCCAACGGATCGGCAGCTCAGCGACAAAATGATCCAAGCGATTACTACGCGCGACGGTGTAATCGGTACGGTCCTCTACAACGCTTTCCTTGATCCGGGTTGGGTCGGGAGGGGAAAGAAAAAAGCTGAAGTTACTTTGGCCACAGTGATCAAGCACATGAAACACGTTTGCGAACTAACAGGAGACAAGCTGCACATCGGCATAGGATCCGATTTTGATGGTGGATTCGGCGCTGAAGCTATCCCTGCAGAACTCGATACCGTTGCCGACCTCCAGAAGTTGGGGCTGGCCTTGCGGGAAGCTGGATTTTCCGCGGAGGAATCGTCGGATGTGCTGGGAGGAAATTGGATTCGTCTGCTGCGAAGAGCTTTGCCTGAATAATCCAGAAAGCTACGAGTCAGTACTCGATTCCTTTGATCGTACCCTCGCAGGTCTCGCCGCCATCCACTGTGATAACCTGCCCCGTGATGTAACGCGATAGCCCGGAACAGAGAAACACGGCAGTCCCAGCAATTTCATCGGTGGATGCGATACGTCCTAGAGGAATCCGTTCGTTCACCACTGACAGCTGTTTCTCAGTAAACTGCGCAGCACCCATCTGCGTCCTGACCCATCCTGGTGCGATCGCGTTTGCCGTGATCTGATGCGGGGCAAGGTCGATAGCTAAACCTCGGGTGAAACTGATGATGGCTCCTTTCGTCGTAGCGTACGCTAAAAGCCCCGCCTCTACCAACGTGGCAGCAACCGATGAAATATTCACTATGCTTCCGCCTTTTTTCTGTTTCACCATTTCGGGCACGACCTCACGGCAGAAGTGAACGTATCCATTGAGGTTTGTGTCCATGAGTTTATCCCAGTCGTCCATCTTGAGATTGACAATGTTCGTTGCCATGGCAATTCCTGCGTTATTTACCAAAATGTCCACTTTTCCAAATTTATCCAGACAAGTCTTTAGGGCATTTTGTGCCGTCTGTGGGGACGTAACGTCTCCCACTTCTACGGCTACACCCTCGGGATTTGAGATTTGCTTCCACCAATCCGCCGGAAAGTTTCTTCCAACACCCACCACATTCACGCCTAGATCCGCAAGAGCACGCAGAATAGCTTCTCCGATCCCTCGCGACGCCCCTGTAACGATCGCGCTTCTACCCACAAGATCGAGGGCCGATGCAGCCTTCTCCTGTTGTTTGGCACTCAAAGTAGGGACTGACCGGTGTAGGACTCTTGATAAGTAGAGCTATCCCTAGTGCTGAATATCCTAAAATAATCCAACATATTTTCCTCGGGAGTGGGACAGACCCTTGCAGATTTCCCGAGGTGCCGCCATTGGAATAATCGTGGTAATCGCACTGGCTTCCATTTTCGGAACCGCGGCGACCACCTATTACTTATTTCTGCCCCGAAGCATAACGACGCAGCTTTCCATTGTAACGCAGACCTCGATCAGTAATGTCACCGAATTTGCTCCAGTAACGACCACTCAAGTCTCATTCGTGACAAGCACAAAGACTTCAACAGAACAAATGTTTCCCGTCGCGATCTCCTCCTTCAATCGCACTAATGGTTTGATCATCCAGCTCGCGATGAATTCGAGCACACTTTTTGAAAACCAATTATTCGCAAACGAATCCAAGGCTGTCTTGATTGTGGTGTCTCTCTACAACACGCTTCCGACGGAAAACAATTTGTCCTCTGCTCAATCCTGGCCGATCCCCAACCTCCTTGCGGGCCCCTGTTCCACGTACAAACCACTCGGGATCGCCGTAATGAAAGGATTTTACACTTCTGCAAACATTTCGGCGGGACAACCCCTTCATCTGTTTGAGCAATCATCCTGTCCCGAGTATTTCCCTGCCGCATACTACATTTTTGGTCCCACCAGCGATTACGTCAGGATGATCTCAAAGCCGGATGCATCTTTGTTAAAGGCCTCGAATTCCAGCTTAACGACCCAGACATCTAACCCGCTGGGAGATATGATGTCGGTGATCCCTCTAGGCGGTTCCTGCTGCAGACAGATTCCGGGGCCCCAAAATTGCACGTGCTTCATAACAACTACAGTTCCCTTTGCATTGGGAACGTATACGGTCGTGGGCGGTGACGAGTGGGGGGATCTAACGATCTTGCACTTTTTTGTGTTGCCCTAATAATCCACGGGGAAAATCGGCCTAGTAAGCGGGTTTGTCTTGGAGGATCTCTTGAAAGTTCCGATCCTTGCGTTCCGAGTACAGGACGGCAATTGCAGTTATGCCGATCACCAAAAAGAAAAGGCCGTAATACCCAGATGTCAGGAGTACACTTGCAATTGCGCCCGTTGACATGAGAACGAGCCTCAAAAATACACTGATTGCCAACTCTCTCTCTGATCTATTCAAGAGTCCGATACTAGTACTAAACGATATGGTATTGCAAATCTGAAGTGGCAGTACGGAGTCCAGATCCACTGGGAGAAGAATGATTACATTGAATGAGACAAAAAGTTCATTCTCCCACCGTCAACTGTAATCGTCTGGCCCGAAATGAAATTTGAATCGGAAGAAGCTAAGAACGCTACGACCTTGGCCACTTCTTCTGGCTTTGCAACTCTCCGCATCATAGTGATCCCCGCGACCCTTTTCTCCTGTTGTTCTTCCTCCTCCGGCGTTTTCCCCGCGCCCGCCATGTCGGTCTTGATGTACCCCGGCGCAACGCAGTTTACGTTTATTCCAAAAGGTCCGAGCTCGACTCCCAGCCTCTTTGTGAGCATAATGACCGCTGCCTTTGTAACCGCGTACCCTCCCGATCCAGTTTCCGAGATCCCAATACCCGCCACGCTGGAGATATTGATTACCTTGCCGCTCTTTTTTGACTTCATCTGTTCCGCAACGGCCTTGGTGCAATAGAGTATGCCCATCACGTTCACGTTAAACATTTCTTGAAAGAGGGCTTCGTCGCCTAATAGATCAGAGAAATGAATTATCCCTGCGTTGTTAACCAGGATGTCGATCAGCCCCAATTTGGAAATAGTTTCTTGTACCATATTTTCTACCCCTAACTTGTTGGTTACATTGGCGCTCTGAGCTAAGGCCTTTCTACCCATAGAGGCTATTTTTTGAACTACAGCTTCAGCCATTTCCCTGTTCTTGTTATAATTCACCACCACGTCAGCTCCTTGAGTAGCTAGCTCCAGTGCTATGCTACGCCCGATTCCACGAGAGGCACCGGTGACGAGCGCTACTTTATTCTCTAATTGATGGTTCAATTGCATTCCATCCATCCTGGTTGTCCGAATCCCGAAGATTGCAGTTCATTGTTTTCGCATTTAACAGCCTTGATGATCATTTGCATGCGACTGAATTTCAAGAGGGCTAAATCTTCCTGTCCACTCTGCATAACATCGAATTGTTCCCAAACTGTTTTTATTCGCAGATCTCGCGCCTTGCTCGGGTGATTCGTTGCCAGAGAGCGAGCGCAGACTCGCTGCGATCATGTTCACGGACATAGTGGGATACACCGCTCTCACCCAAAGCAATGAATCGCAAGCGATGAAGCTTCTGGAAAGGCATAGGGAACTC
>JAPCJV010000257.1 GCA_027886785.1 Nitrososphaerota archaeon
AAGAAAAAATGACTCTTCTATTCGACACGCGCAATCTGTTTGTTAGGGCACTGAAGAAGCTGATGCGGAACCCCATCCTGATTTTCTTCTCGCTGTTCCAGCCGATCATTTTCCTTCTCCTGTTCACGCAGCTCTTCAGCAAATTCGCTCAGGTCCCGGGACTTTTTCCCGCGGGAGTAACGTACCTAGCGTTTGCCACGCCGGGGATACTGCTCCAGAACGCCTTCAGCAGTGCTCTACAATCAGGAACCTCGATCGTGGAGGATCTGAATTCCGGGTTTCTGCAAAAGATGCTCGTTACTCAGGTCAGTCGGCCGGCAATTTTGCTCGGAAGGCTGTCGAGCGATGCTTTCAGAGTGACAGTTCAGTCTGTAATAATCCTCGTCCTTGCGTACGCGCTGGGCTTTCGGGTGGAAACAGGAATTCTGGGGATTCTCTTGATTCTTTTTGTGATAGCATTCTTCGGCCTCGCTTGGTCGGGAATCTCTCTGGCGCTGGGGTTACGGACGAAAAGTGCAGAAACGGTGTTTGGGATCGGTGGGTTTCTTACCTTCCCTCTTTTGTTCATCAGCACTTCGCTTGTGCCCATTACCGCGATGCCGTCGTGGATGCAGAGCGTCTCCGACGTGAACCCGATCAGTTTTGCGGTGAACGCGGTGAGGGATCTATCGCTCCCGGGATATTTCTCGGCCAGTGCAGAAGTTTCCGCTTTGGTGGTTATCGCAGTGATAGCTGTCCTGACTATGGGCGCGACTCTGTATCTTTTTAGAAAAGTAATTTCCTAGCTTCCATCACTTTCTTTTCATGAACCGGGTTTCTCCAGACTAGAAGGGCAAACACAGTTTCAGAATAATTCCTAGTATCAATAATGACCGAGTGTCACGTCTTTAGACGATGAATCAGCTGCTACGTTTTCGCAATCATTTTCTCTATCCGCATGTTTCCTAGTAGATACGGATCCTAGCTTCAGATCTAAAAAGCGCTCTATGTAATATCTGAAAAATAATGGCATATTTCGTGCGCTAACGATTGGACGCAGTAGATCTTGCGAACCTAGCTACATCGATAGCTCTCATTTCGACCTCGATCGTTCTGATTACCCTAGTACTAAGAATGGGGGAACCAAAAGAGCCCTCCGTCCGTCGGGGTGTGCAGGTAACCCGTTTGTCGACTCTCCTGCTCGCGGTCTTTCTGCTGGTGCATGGTTTTTATCACGTCGCCGAGTATTTCGGCAACGACTTTTTGTCTGATGGGATACTGAATCCCGTTTCCATTCTGTTTTTGCTTGCCTTCACGATCTACGTGAAATTATACATCTTTGTCCCCAAGGCTCCGAAGAAAGTAGGCGCGATCGCGCCTAAACCAAGTGGTGCAAGTCCGGCTATGCAAAATCGAACACTGGTACTAGCTCCAGCGACTTTGATCGTGGTCTTCTCGATCCTCACAGATTTCGCGGGGAATATTCCGGAAACCCTGAGTTTGGCGGGAATGATCATTTCCGTCGCTCTATTTTCCTGGATGGCGATCAAGAATCCTTCCGTGCAATCGCTCCATTTTGAGTTCGCAATCATCGTACTTATCTGGGCGGCCGCAGAAATTCCCCACGGCCTTTCGACGCTGGGAATCTTGTCTCTTGGCGGTATCGACGTATACGGCACCTGGGTACACTTTTTGTCGATGCTGCTGATCGGGATCTTCATTTGCCTGCGAACGTTTAGGCTTGCAATTTTTGCTAAGCAGGGAATGATCGAGCCCCAGCTCAAGACGTAATTTCTTGGAAAATGGAATAGAGATAGGAAAATGTCCACACGGCTGAAGGATACAAGACCCACAGGAGGTTTCAACAGCCTGCTTCTTTCAGCTGTGGATTCCGCCCTAATCAGCACGATGGGAGAGTCCGCTGCAGCAGCAATCAAATTTTATCTTCAGGTACAGATGATCACGAAAGACCCGGATGCCTTCAGGAGACAGTTGGAAAAATTCTTCAGTGGGTCGGAAGCAGGGTCGAGGTTGATCGAATCCAAGATCAAGCGGAACCTGGCTACGCTCATGATGCAGACACATTCCGTTTCAGTTTCGACCGACAAACTTGACGACCGAGATCTAAAGCAGTTTATTGATAGCTGTAAAAGTGAGTTTTTACTCGTCTAAGCGCAGATCCGTATTTGCATTTCGTTTTTCTTAGAAGCTTTCTTCCGGAAAAAAATCGAAAGCTTTTATTTCCGGCTGTAAGATCCGGCGCTTCATGCCGAAGTTCATCGATACGCATGCAATGAGTCCGCTCACTGCTGAGCAATTGAAGCAGCTCCAGGGTGCGCCCAAGGACAAGTTTGGAGTAACTCACCACGACATCCTATACAGCGAAGACGAAAACAAAGCCTTCTGCGTTCTGAATGCACCCGACAAAGAAGCAGTCAGAGCACACCACAAAGCAGCTGGAATAGACTGCGAATGGATTCAGGAAGTAGAATCCACTAGGGTCTAAGTTTCAAAATCAATTTTCTTCATACCCGCATCTCTACTGAAATTGCAGGTATGAGGATCCTTCTTTCTTTTACAGACCTTTCCCAATACCCTTAATGTTTTGTTTTTCTCAGGATTGGATCTTTCTAACTCCATAATTTCTGTGTGTATCCTTTAAAAGAATCGAGCACGCAGAGCGGCGCACTCACGTCAAGGATCATTTGCTAGTGTATAGGTTTGAGTATCGAAGCGGCGAAAGAAATTATTGCGAGGCTCGATTCGCAGATGGGCGATCGACCTCTAGGGAATCCGCTGTTCAGTGACCCTGACGTAACAGGCTTTCCGTTCTCCAAACAGGCATTTCGTCGGATAAATCCAGTAAAATCCGACAGATTGCTTGCATTCGTAGACGGTGGAAACTTGGAACTCTTGGGCGCTCCAAATTTTTCGGTTCAGCTTAACAGAATCTGCTCGAGCCTATGGAAGAATAATGCGAGGTATACAAAGCTCAAGTTACCGCAAGTGAATTTTTTTTCCGCGATCTTTTCCACGATTGATGATGGGAAGATCTCTTATCAAACAATTATCGTGCCAGGAGATCCAGCCTTCTCGGCATTGTTGCCTGATCCAATGCATCTGAGCTTTGATTCTTTTGACCGGACGATAACAAACGGGAATCAGAGGGCGGATACATCCAAAGTAGCTTCGATTGCGAGAAATTTTGCGGAGTGGAAATATGCCGCAGCGGTCTCCGAGTACCTGTGCACTGATGATATCCTCGTAATGGACGGCAGTTTACAGACTCAATTCACGAACGAGTGGGAATACTTTCGCAGGCTCGAGCAAGCGACTCAAAAAAGGGAAGTAATCTTATCAAGCCTTTCTAAAACGAGCACGCTCTTCACTGATTCTGGACTCTCCCTCCTTGGTTCGATTAGTCAATTTGCCAAAAATGAAGGCGTTGAAGGTGAGTGGGTCCACCCCCTCTTCGACTCCCGCAAGCATCACGTATTCGGACTAGTTGTGAAATTGAACGATATTTCTGACTGGGTATTTCGCCTCGACTTCCAGAGGGACCAGTTCTTGAAATTGAGCGAGGAGACCTTGAACGAGATCCTGAATTTGTTTTGCTCTAATTCCTCCGACCCATCTTTTCCCGGCTATCCTTATGGATCTATCGACGTAGATCTTTTTTCCAGGGTTTCCCAAAATGAGCTCGATTATTATCGGGCACTTGTTAGCTCACAGATCTCAAATCTCAATAAGCAGAATAAATACATCCCTCATATCAGGGCAGGTGACGCACACAACCTGCTGAACACAATCGCAGGATTTTAGGGCGGAAGCAAAAAAATGGAAGAGACTAACCGAACAGTAGATATTGCGGGCCAAGTTGTCGGTGGAACTGTCGCCAACATTCTGGTCAGGCAAAAAAGTGATCAGAATATCGAACTCGGCGACCTTCTG
>JAPCJV010000258.1 GCA_027886785.1 Nitrososphaerota archaeon
ATGGCAAAAACTGAATCAGTGGATTTTATCATTGAAAAGGGGAGATTCCATACAACAATGCTTTGGTAAGTTAGTCGGCGATTTGAGAATCTTGGGTCAAGGTATCGATAGATCGTCTTAGTTTTTTTCGGGACGACGCGGTTGATGTCTTATGAATTCTAAAAGAAAACGGTGCAGGTTTCAATTTTTTAAGCTTGAAGAGATTTTTTCAAACTAGATCAAAAAACCTCGGAAAAAATCCCATTACAAATCTAAATTAGAGAAAATAATTCAACTTCTTTTTTGGAAAGGTAGTAGTTCTTTTCCACGAATTAGCCGGATGAGCGTAGGGTTTTAGTATAACTGCTTAAAAGAGATAGTCGCTTGTCAGCAGCTGAGCGGGGTTTTAACGCCAAAATATTTCTCTGCATCGATAACGCTCTTGGATCCCTCGGAGAGGGAGTGAAACAGTCTTTCTATCATCAGCTGAAAGAAAGATCCAACCTAACTGCTGATAAGTTCGCTACAAAGCCGCTAGAGCTCATCGGAGATCTGAGAGATATATTGGGAACGGCTGGATCTTCGATCGTCGAAAAATTGATCGTTCGAGAAATCAGAAGATCGTTTGGACTAAATTTTCACAACGGGGTTCGCTTGTCTGATGCCATCGCGGAAGCGAAGAAGGCTTTCCTGGTGGACGCGTGGGATAAAGAAACTCAATGATTAAACTCTCGGCGAGAGTTTCAATTGTTCATTAACTTTTCACTGAATCAATTTATGCCACGCATACTCTCACGCGATGCGCCATCCCGTGCGGGAAATGACGACAGGAGGTATACTCCGAGCACGCACTTCTGAATTGCGTGAGGTGTAAGAAATAGTAAATCCCTGCGATTACAAGGACACTTTCGTAACACGCATGAAATCGTCCGTCGCCGCTAATTCGATCTTCGCTTAAAACTCGTTTTGATTCTTTATCTTCGATTTATCTGTCGGCTATTTTTTGGTGTTGAAATGATGGTCAAATATTCAAAGTACTCATGCGGGTTCGACCGGAGACAAAGGTCCTGAGAAACTTGACGAGGCGCTAGATGCCGAATATTTCCCCCAAAGAAAGAAGGTACATTCCGAATAACAGCGGCTCTTTGATGGAGATATCGAGTGCTTGAAACGACAAATTGCGTTCACTTAAAATTAGGTACTCCACTGAGGCCAGTAGAAAACAGATCGTGGAAAGTGCCTGCGAACGAAAGAGTCTAGCGCACATGTCTATAGATAATAATGTGGCATGTATATGATGCCATGAACTTTGTGTTTTCTAAGGATCATTCAGAGACCTGTGCCAGTTCCAGCCCTAATTGATCGACAAGAATCAATGGGGACAGGTGCATCAGAGCGTTGGTGCTCCCGGCTGCGGCCCAGACTTTATCGAAGCGAAAGAGCTTCTGGTCCACCAAAGTCCTGATACCGTCTCTGTGGGGGAAAGGGGGAACTTCGCCGATCGAATAACCGGTCAAATCCTTTACTTCCTCTGCGGTCATTTTTCTCAGGGATCGTTCTGGTATTTGGAGAAATTGGACGAGACGCGGCATGCTCACCCGTTTGTCTCCGGAAAGAATTACTAGAATTGGATTAACTCCGGTTAAGGTACTTAAGACAAAGCCGATCGTCTTTGCGATCTCCGCGATCGAATCTCCAAGAGCTTCGGCAGCTGAAGCAGAAGTGCGCGTACTTTCCGGGGCAAGAATTCTGATCTCGGCTTCAATTCCGCGATCTCGAATAAATTGTTGGACAGTGTCGATTCCGCCGCCAGTACTTGGAACTAGCATTGTCTAGAAAATTCTTAAAGTGTATTTTGATAAGCCTTCTTGGATAGCAGAATTTCGGAAATGAATCTAGTAGAGATTTGGGTAAGTTCTCGGAAAAAGAGTAAATTGTTTAGGAGTAAGCAGAAGGAATAACGGCTGTTGTAGACCTAAAGACAGAAGGATTGCCCTTAATTTGAAAGAGTTCATATCAGCGAAGGACGTTTTCGAAAAATCAGATGGAGGAGAATGCTCGAATGAGAATTAGTTGCGATAAGGATCTCAGGGCTGGAATAGTAATGTCCGGGAAAGTGCTTGTGGGCATCATTGCGATTATTGGATTATTGCTTGTTTTGACCCTCGTTGGTTTTTCCAGTAATTCGAATTCTTTGGGAGCGGCTACAGCGACAACGACGTTAACCTCGACGATCACCCAGCAGTTTACAAAACTGGTGTACGAACCGGGAAACAGCAGTGTTCAGGGTGGGGGAGCTAACTACGAGCAGATTTATGCGAAAGCGAACCCCAGCATTGTCACGCTTGCAGGAACTCAAACGGAGACTTCCGGGTTCGGTGCCTCCACTGCCACGATTTTGGGCTCTGGATTTGTTTTGAACTATTCCGGGACCTTTTACATCGTCACCAATTATCACGTTGCAGGATCCACTTCAAACCTGACGGTTACTTTTTCGGACGGAGATTCTTACGCAGCCAAGGTTGTGGGATCCGATCCCTACAGTGATCTGGCAGTGGTTTCTGGGCAGAACATTCCGAAATCCGAGTATCATTCCATATCGGTTGTATCATCGTCCAACCTCCAGGTCGGGCAGTTCGTCGTCGCCATCGGAAACCCGTTCGGCCTCTCCGGCTCCATGACTTTCGGGATCATCAGCCAACTTGGAAGGACGATTCAAGATCCCACCGCCGGAAATTTCAGCATCGCGGGAGCTATTCAGTTCAGCGCTCCGATTAATCCGGGGAACTCGGGCGGCGCGCTGCTTGATAGCAATGGGTTTGTCGTAGGGATTACTACCGCGGTAGTAAGCGGATCCCAGGGGGTCGGTTTCGCCATACCCTCGGATACCATCAACAGAGAATTGTCCAGCCTCATCTCCACGGGCTCGTACAAGCAACATTCCTTTTTGGGAATCGGAGGTGCTGACATGAATTACGGGTTGGCTCAAGCTTCCAACACCAATGTCACCTACGGGGTTTTGATCGAGTCCCTGGTTCCGGGAGGGCCCTCCGAGAAAGCCGGGTTGCACGTAGGGACTACTAATGCGGTGATCGATGGTCAGGAGTACGTGGTGGGCGGAGACATTATCGTTGCAGCCAACGGAACCAAGATCATCAACAACGACGCACTCGCCTCGTATTTGGCATTAGATACAGTTCCAGGACAGACAGTGAGCTTCGGAATTATCAGAGGCGGACATCCTATGACCATCAATGTGACCCTCGGTACCCGACCAGCGATCGGCTAGTTGTTAATTGTAAGCGAGTCGAAGCTATTGAAGGTACTCTTTTTGTTTGGCCGGTTTCGGTTTCTTTAGCAAAGTGTAGAGCAGCGCTTTTTGGCCGTGCAGTCGGTTCTCTGCTTCCTGCCACACCACAGACTGCGGACCGTCTAAGACAGATGCAGTGACTTCCATGCCGCGATGAGCCGGGAGGCAGTGCATGAAGATCGCGTCCGGTTTGGCGAAAGCCATTAGAGCTTCGTTCACCTGGTACTCCGGAAGGAATTCTTGGGCACGCGAGTCCTTCTCAGCGTCCTGCCCCATTGAAACAAATGTGTCAGTCACGACTACATCTGCATCGAGAGCCGCCTCTCGGGGAGAATCAATTGCATATATTTTCGCTCCGCTGATCCCGGCCTGGCGTTTTGCGATGGATACCGCTTGAGGGAGGGGCGCATATTTCGGAGGACAAGCAATCGTCAAGTGACTACCAGCTAGAGAAGCTCCGATCACGAAGGAGTTGCAGACGTTATTCCCGTCTCCGATCCAGGCAATCTTGAGCCCCTTCAATTTTCTTTTGTACTGCTTGATCGTTTGAAAATCCGCGAGCGTCTGGCACGGATGATAGAGGTCGGAAAGTGCGTTGATTACAGGTACGGAAGATACGGAAGCGAATC
>JAPCJV010000259.1 GCA_027886785.1 Nitrososphaerota archaeon
TCGAAAATTTCTGCATCTTGAGAACCGCTCAATATGTAGACATCAGTGGCTTTCGCAGCCCGGTTTGTTCCCACGTTGATCGAACCGTCTGAATTCAGAACTTCAGCAAAGCGCATCGTGACCTCTGAGCTTCTTGGGCCTCGCACCCTCAGCCTTGCCCAGCCGCTAAAGTTTTGCCCTAAATCAAAGACGTAGGTCCTTGGTTGAGGCTCAATTATTTTGATCGGCTTTAGGGAAGCTGTTACCCTGATCGGGGGAAAGAAGGCGGAGGAGGATATTTCTCCGATGCCTGAAGAGTCTGCAAGCTTACAATTCGTCCACGAAATCTTATGATTCGTTGATTCCTCCAATCGAGCATCGTATTTTTCCCCGTCGTAAAGATCGTCAAACACTACTGGAGTATCATTGGAAACTTTCCAGTTTCCGTCCGTGCCGAGAGAAATTGAGGTACCGTCGTCTTGGTCTACGATAAATTGAGCAAGAACTTTTTGCTGGGTTTCCCTGCCTTTCCCCAATAGGATTCGTACGGAGTTAGTCCCGAGAACCAGATAATCGCTGACGTCAAAGGTGGCATAGTATACCCGCTTTTCTGCCGCAGAAGGAGCAGGATCGAGAACTCTGTCTCCAACCTTTCTACCATTGATTCTTAGCTCGTAGAAACCCAGGCCAGTAATGTAAGCGCGGGCTTTGAGGGGCCTACTTCTAATTTCGAATTTTGTCCCAAGGATTTTGCCCCCTTCAATCCAATTCGCTTTCCAATCTTCACGATCCAAAAGCCCCATCTCCCACCAAGAAATCTCACTGAAATTCGAGGGAGAATCGTGTTCATCCCAAACTTTCACTTTCCAAAAATAGCGTTCACAGGATCCCAGTTCTTTGCCTCCATACTCGACCGAAAAAGATCTGTTTGAGAGGGTCTTGTCGCTATCCCAGATGTCTCCAATATCTGCTGAGAGTTTGTCCTCAGAATTGGAAACCAAAACCTGAAACGCGCTTTGTTTGGTACCTCGACGATCTGATCTTATACACCAGCTCAGCCTCGGAATTCTGGAATCAATCCCCAGAGGGTTTTTTGAGTACTCGCAACGAAGCTCGATGACATCAATGGGCGAAGAGGGCACGTCATGGGCAAGGTGATTCAATCTTCTTTTGAAGATTTCTGGGTTTCAAAACAACTCAGCCTCAAAGAAGCAGAAAATAAATATCATCGACCAATTTTGGGATCTAAATGAGTTCTCATCGAATCAGCGAAAGCATGAAATCGGGTTCCAAACAAATCAAAGAAGTTAGGGCGTTCACGCTAGCAGAGGGAGGAGGTGACTACCACGCCCAAAATCAGAGTCATTGGATTGTCGGTCAGATCGCAACTCCTATGTCTCGGTACGAAGAGTATAGGAAATCGCGCAAGTCGTGGGGAATCGACGTCCTGGGAACCGTAGTAGTCGAGGTAGAGGCAAGCGATGGAACCATTGGCTTTGGGATCAGTACTGGTGGAATTCCCGCAGCGTGGCTCATTGAGAATCATTTTTCCCGCTTCGTGGTCGGAAAAAACGTGGAACAAACCGAGCTAATCTGGGATCAAATGTTTCGTGCAAGTATCTACTACGGAAGAAAAGGGATCGCGTTGAACGCGATCTCCGCAATCGATCTAGCTTTGTGGGACCTGCTAGGTCGGATTAGAAACGCACCGGTCTGCGACTTGATTGGTGGAAGGGTCAGAGATCATATCGAATTCTATGCGACCGGCCCCCGACCCGATTTAGCTAAATCTATGGGATTCATCGGCGGGAAGATGCCCCTGGTGCACGGGCCTGCAAGTGGAGAAATAGGGTTTAGAGAGAACGTCGAAAGTTTTCAAGGGATGCGAGAAAAAACGGGCGAGGACTTTTGGCTGATGTACGACTGCTGGATGAGTCTTGACCTTCCTTATGCAAAGCGCATGGTGGAAGCCCTAAAACCTTCAAAGCCTAGGTGGATCGAAGAATGCTTCCTTCCGGATGATTACTGGTCGTACCGCGAGTTGAAGAAGGCCGCGCCACCCGGAATGCTCGTCACCACGGGAGAACATGAAGCAACTCGCTATGGATTTCGCATATTGCTCGAATGGGAGTGCGCTGATATCATTCAGCCGGACGTCGGCTGGTGCGGAGGGTTGACAGAGCTGCTCCGAATTTCTGCGATGGCGGATGCCGCGGGAGTCTGGACTATTCCTCACGGGTCCAGCGTTTACAGCTATCATTTTGTGATTACGAGGCACAACAGCCCTTTCGCAGAATTTCTGATGATGGCGCCGGATGCGGCATCCGTCGTTCCAATGTTTCATCCGCTTCTAATCGGGGAGCCAGTACCACAGAACGGGAGATTGCAACTTTCAGACAAGCCGGGCTTTGGAGTAGAGCTGAATAGATCCCTTGACCTGACGCGATTAAAGAAGTCGCCATAGAAGAATTCGGGAATCCATTCAACGATTTTGCCGAATATACCATCGCAAGTAGAATGCTTAATTTCTGATTGCAAAAATGAATTGAAATCTCTGTTATGAAAGTAACAATCATTGGTGCTGGCAGCGCCGTCTTCTGGATGTCGATGATGCGGGATCTGTGCTTAATGGAAAGCGCTCCCGGAACCACGATCTCGCTGGTGGATATTAACAAGGAAAGACTCGACGCGGTTCACGATCTTGGCAAACGCTATGCAAAGGAAGTCGGGGTCGACGTCACCTTCGAGAAGGGAGAAGATAGAAGGACTGCCCTGAAAAATTCTGATTTTGTGCTAAACACCGCCCTTGTGGGCGGCCACGATTACACGGAGAAGGTGAGAAAAATTGGCGAGAAGTACGGGTACTACCGAGGGATTGACCATCGACACGTACGCTTCATAGGCGGTTATGACCAGATCAAGTTAGCTCTGGAAATAGCTTCCGACATGGAGGAGCTCTGTCCGGAGGCGTGGCTCCTTCAGATCGCCAACCCCGTTTATGAAATCACCACCCTGCTCGGAAGGGAACGCAAAATCAAGATGGCAGGGTTCTGCGACGGTTTCAGGAGTGGATACCTGCAACTCTTACTTGCGTTGGGATTGAGCCCCGGAGAAGTAGATTTCCAGGTAGCAGGTTTCAATCACTGCATCTGGCTCACCAAATTTTTCTACAAAGAGACAGGGGAAGATGCGTATCCGGTAATTGACAAGTGGGCGAGGACCGAGTCGGAAAGCTTCTGGAAGGATCACAATCTCGGCCTGTGGGAGGAAACTCTTAGCCCCGCGTCGGTGGACGCGTATAAGCACTATGGACTTTATCCCGTCGGGGACACTGGACGCGAGTTTCTTTGGAAGTACTACTACGACCTGGATACTTTGAAGAGATGGTTCGGACCGATCGGAGGAACGGATTCAGAAATAGGAAATCCGCTCCGTTTGGAGGATTTTCAGAAAAACGTAGACAGGCTCTTCCGCCTCAGCACCGATTCAAAGGCGTCACTGGCGGCGGAGATTCCTCCAGAAAAGGGACTCGATCAGTTCTCTGATTTTATCGATGCCATTCACCTTGGCAGAGAAAAACGCCTGGTGATCAACGTTCCCAACAAGGGCGCGATCTCTCAATTCCCGGACGACGTGGCTGTGGAGGTACCTGTCAACTTGATTGACGGGAAACTGAATCCCGAGAAAATAGAGCCTTTCTCCAAGAAACTGCTCAATTTCATTCTGCTTCCGAGAATGCTGCGAATGGAGTGGGGATTGGAAGCCTATCTGAGCGGCGATAGGGAGACCTTGATCGAGATTTTGGTGAGAGATCCAAGAACAAAATCTGAGACGCAGGCGCGGCGAGCCCTTGAAGAGATTCTCGCTCTTCCAGAGCACAAGAATTTGGCTGACCATTACAGATAGAATTAGGCTGTCAGTATGAAA
>JAPCJV010000026.1 GCA_027886785.1 Nitrososphaerota archaeon
GTGATAATCCGGGATCTCCCCGAACTAGCAATTTACTAGAAGATCTTTACAAATTACTATTTCAAAGATTTTGTAGTAAGATTAATTTCAAAGCATTTTCCTTACTCCTTCCTAGAAAGGGATTTTGAAATATCAGTGCCGAGAGTGCGGCAGGATTGTTTCGGCCAAACTGCAGCATATGCGCAAAGATGGAAAAGAATTATGCACCAATAGATTTGATTTTGCTGAAGTTGTCGAGCAAAATGACAGAAAGGTGTAAACGACAAAAGCCTAGATCAACTATTAGTTTGAATCGACTTAGATCAACTCCTGATCCAGATCTCTTTGAGCTTCAGCAGATCTATTCTTTTTACTTTCGAGCCTTTCTTTAACGCTCCTTTTGTCTTACCAATAAAATCCTCAGGCTCCATCCTCATTCTTATTACCACGGCATTACCAGTTGCACTGACTCGTAACCTACTTCCGGTAGTCAATCCAACTTTCTTTCTTATTTCATCTGGTATCAAGACTCTACCCTTCGAATCCAGCGTAGCCTCGCTCGCGATTGTCCCCTTTTGTTCCCACCTGCTGAAAGTTAAGATTTGTCTTGTAAAAGTGAGGAATATCTCATTGTCAACGATCGCGCTCGATTGCGAACACCTTCGATCTGACAGCACTTCTCTAACTTATCCGAGAATTTCTTTCCGGCTTTACGGCCAGACACCCAGGGTCTTTATTGCATCCGCAACTCGGCCGATCGACAACGCGAGTGCTCCCTCTCGCATCCCCATGCCATACTTTTCTGAAGTCTTGTGCACGTTCTCGAAACCTGAGACCATTTTCTTTTCCAGTTTGTCATTTACTTCCTTCTCCGTCCAGTGCTCTCGCGTCAAGTTCTGCACCCACTCAAAATAGCTCACGACCACCCCCCCGGCGTTCGCAAGAATATCCGGCACTAGAAAAACTCCATTTCGGGAAAGGATCTTGTCGGCGATGGGGGTGGTGGGACCGTTGGCGGCTTCGCACACGATCTTTGCCCTAACATTAGATGCGTTTTTCTCTGTGATTGCGTTTTCCAGCGCTGCGGGAATGAGGATGTCCACATCTAACTCAAGAAGCTCATCATTTGATATTTCTTGAGTACCCGGCAAACCCACTACTGATCCTGTCTTCTCCTTGTGGGATAGTACCTTCTCTGGATCAAGGGCAGTGTTGGATTTGATTCCTCCGCGGGAATCGCTCACCGCCAGCACCTTCACGCCCAGTTCGTTCAAGAATACGGCAGCCCACGAGCCAGCATTTCCGAACCCCTGGATCGCGGCCGTCGCTACCTGCAAATTGATTCTTTTTACATTAGCCGCCTCGCGTGCGCAGATCACGCACCCGCGCGCGGTGGAATTGTGTCTCCCCTCTGATCCGCCTAAAGAGATCGGCTTTCCTGTAACGACTTCGGGCACCTGGTATCCTTTCATCTGGCTGTAGGTGTCGAGGATCCACGCCATCGTTTGCGAGTCGGTGTACACGTCAGGAGCCGGCACGTCTTTGTGGGGCCCAATGAACTCCGAGATCGCAGCCGCGTACCTGCGCGTCAGCCTCTCCTTTTCTCCCATCGACATGTTCTTCGGATCGCAGATTACACCTCCCTTCGCTCCTCCGTACGGGATGTCGACCACCGCGCACTTCCACGTCATCCATGTAGCAAGCGCCTTCACTTCGTCCAGAGTGACCTTGGGGTGATACCTGATTCCTCCCTTGAACGGGCCCCGAGCGTCCATGTACTGCACGCGGTAGCCCTGAAAATTCTTCACGCGATCATTGTCCATCTTCACGGGAAGGGAAACGGAGAGGATCCGCTTGGGCTGGGACAGAACTTCCACAATGTCCGGATCCAGTTTGATTAGCTTCGCGGTGTCGCTCAGCTGTCTCATTGCGTTATCGTAGGGGTTTAGTTCCACATTGGTGGTTGACAAAATAATATTCTCGAGCTCTCTTTTTTTCAAAAATACTGCAGAAAAGATATGATAATGAAGCTGATAACGGCTATTTAACAAATTACTGTTTTTTGAAAATTGTCGTTACAAAGAACTGCTACTATATCTTGACGAAAATAACGAGGTCCGGCCATGCGAAGATATTTCCCCTCCCAGTTTGAAAAGAGGCCCTTACGAAAAATCTTCGGATCTATTGTCCACGTGACCTAGAAATCAAGGTATGAGATTTAGGCCTAAATATTTTCAACAAACTCCGGCATCCACCTAATATTTCAGGCAAATATCGAGACAGATTAGGTTGAGAAGTTGAGATGATTTAGGGCATTTTTTCTCAAAAATCAGAATTTGTGTTACAGATCGCGAGTACAGTTAATTCGAAAATGTGGCAAAGACGTAATAGCAACCTTAACGATAAACTACGCTTATGACTCTCTTCGGAAGCAAAAAGCGGAAACCGGAAGCTGCAAAGCAACTAGTACAAGAACAATTACCTACAAACCCGAATTCGCACCTAAAAGATTTCGTTCCGAATGATGAAAAAATGTTTACGGCTTTGCAGAATTTTCTCCTCGCAGATCCGGAAAGGCAGCTTCCCATGTTAGGTGGGACCGATGCCCTTCAAGCCAGGGGAGATGCAGCCAAGGCGAAAGGAGATAAATTGGTCGCGCGCATGAGTTACGAGACGGCGGCCAAGATAGAGATCTACAAGCAGAACAAGGAGAATGCGGAAAAATACATTCGACTCGCGCAAGAGGTTTCAGAAAATACCGATTCCCATCAAGCCGCCTACGCGACGATGCTCGGGAACATGGACGAAGTTCTGCAGGTTTCCAAATCGTATTCGAGTTCGGTGAGTCATCGAAAACCATAGCGAGTACTTGGTAACTAGTTTCATCTTTCGAACGCCAATTTCCTACCGTATTTTACCGCCCTATTCGCTCTAATCGCCTTCAATCTGCGAAGCGTATCTTCGCTCAGCTGGCGATAGATTTCCTTGGTAGATGTAGTTTCCTTTTTTTCCTCCAGATATGAGACTACAACTTTCTTGATGATCTCACTCCACCTTATCTCTGGATGGCGCTTCATGTCTTCATACGCGTCGTCTGGAATGGTAAGAGTCAAGTGAGCCATGCTTGTACGGAAATATGTCTCTGACATATTTTATGTCTTGAACGCAATAGGGAAGAGTCCCGTGAATAAATGCACAGATGAATCAGACCAATCTAGAAAATGAGATTTTTCGAGTTGAGCCTAGGGGATTCTTCATATCGTACTGTCGGGATCTGGCGACTACTCTGATCCAAGAAAGCTCGTCGTTGAAAGAGATCCCTAGTTTTGCTCCAAAGATTGAAGCTTTCAACTGCAATCCGTACTCCCACACTCGCAACTCCCGGTTGCTGTTTTGTCCATGCGAGATACGACTTGACAGATGCCATCGTAGGCGCTACTAACACTAGATACGCTCGTTCGAGGTCAGACAGCTTAGCCCAAAGATAGCATCCATCGAAATGAGAAAGTACTGCTTGGTCAACAACGCTCTTCATCTTGTGGCTTGTGTACGTGTAAAACAAAAACAAACCGATCGTCCCATTGATATGAGCAATGTCGGGACAACGATTAGGGCACGTTCATGTTCAAGCCTCTGAAGCCTGTTTTTCACTGTTCTGGATGTAAGCCCGACCTCCTTCGCGACCTGGACATACGTTTTCAAGGCGTTGTTTTCCAAGTTGTGAATGATAGCCCAGTCGGTATCGGAAAAGCGGTTTGTTTTTCCAAGAGAAAAACTCACCCGAACTTGAGTAATGTTTTCTGCGTTCGTGATCCTTGAAATTAGTTCGACTGTTCGAGAGAGGGATTGCTCACTGTCATAAAACAAAATTATGAATATAGAATTTCCTATGAAGTCCAGTAAATGGACAATGCGTGAATAAGTTTCAACTTTCTGATCATGTCCTCCTTAGGAGCTTTAGAGGGCACATCAACTTGTATGTTTGTCATACCGTAACCAAACAGACTGGGATTAGGAAAGCACCTGCCAACTAGATAGGAATCCCTTTTCTTGGAATCGCTTGAATCTATTTCTCACTGTTAAGTGATCGACTTGTAATGTCAGCAGACCGCCCAAGTTCAGCCCATTCCCGTAGCGCAACTCTTGTCTGATCTCCTGTCCGGGCCTTGAAGGGTGATGGCGCCGAGCTACGACCAGATAGTTCGATGACGGATAACAGTAACGCGGCCTTTAGATGTTTCTTTGTATCCAATCATGTGAAGTTCCGATACGTCTCCTGCCCCGACAAGTCTCACTGTTTAGCGTTGCAGGTTCCTCTTCTCATCCAGAATTATTTTCTTTCACTTCTCTGCGATTTTCCATCCACGATTTGATGAACGGCGGCGACGTTCTTACTCCTGAGATCTGCTTTCGAAGTATGGTATCACTTTTTTCTTGTATTCGTCAATGAATCTCTCTTCGTCCGGACTGTTGCTGGACACAAACACGTGGTCGAAGCCTGCATCAAACGCCTCTTCAATTCTCGCGATATGATCATCGACCGAAGATCCGACGATGAACGCTTTTGCGAGATCCTCGTCACTCACTTCGGCATTTCCGCGTTCTTCTAATTTCCTCGGATCGTATTCGTTGGTATTGAAGATGTTCGGGACAAGAGTTGGCTTCTGAGGTCTTAAGGCATCCAATGCTTTCTGATAATCTAGATCGAGAGACACGTCCAACTCTAATACTTTTGTGATATCGTCAAAAGACCTGCCCACCGATTGCGCGCCCTCTCTGATTTTGGGAAAGATCACATTCTTCAGTCGGTCCATCGGCGATGGGAAGGTAATGAAACCGTCGCCAATTTTTCCTGCGATCTTCGCTGTCTTCGGGCCGAGCGCGGAGATGTAGATCGGTACCGTGGACTTCATGTACAGATTTGCTTTTTTCAGCGAGTAGTACTTCCCTTTGAAATCCACGAACTCTTCTGTGCCCAACTTTCGCATGACAGTAATCGCTTCGACCATTCTGTCGATTCTTTCAGGTAATGGAGGATATTCAAATCCCAGTGGTATCTCGTTCAGTGCCTCACCGCTCCCCACTCCGAGAATGATTCTTGGGCCGTGCATTACTTCGAGAGTTGCAAACGCCTGTGCTACGATTCCGGGATGATATCTCAGAATTGGGACGGTCACTCCTGAAGCGAACGGGACCGTTTTGATTCTATCCATGGCGGTCGAAAGCCAAATCCAGGAATTAGCTTCGAAGGCTCCTGTATGAAACCAGGGATGAAAGTGGTCTGAAACCCAAATCACAGAGAATCCAGCCTTCGCAGCAAGTGCTGCCTGATTTAGAAGCGTATGTGTGTCCCTTAGATCCGGGACGACCATGTAACCGATCGATTTTTTCTTTATGACAGATTGTTTTGTGGTCATGATAATTTACGGGTTTACGACCCAAATGGGGTCTTTTTAAGGAGAGTAGTTGGACGCGACGCAGCCTGTCATCCAAAGCTAAACCAGGAATTGATGATTCATTACGGCTTGGAATTCGACCCAAGAGATAAATTCCTTTAGGGCGTTTCGCCTATCCTCTCTTTCATTTCTGAAATAGAATTTCTACCGCTTTCAGCAAGGACGGTGCTTGTCCTGAGAGTGCCTGTCAGGCGGTTCGAGTGATGGAGAAGATTTGGAGTCTACTTCGTCGATGAAGCACAAGCGAGGCTTGTTGGCTCGCTCGATCTTGGAAAGTTCAGTGCTGACTTCTGCTCGTCATGTCCAGCTTCGGTTCCAAACGGGAATCTCGCCTCGTACCATAACCTATTTTGTATCGAAAACTGCTATATTGAAGACGAGGCACATTCTTCCAGAATATTTTGGGATCTACGCTTTTTCTGGAAGAAAATTCATGCATGAGGATTGAAACATTTTTAACCCTCAGTTTTACCGCGCGTCTGGGATATGATTCCAAAAAGCTTCGAATATGTTTCCCCCGCATCGTTGGAGGAGGCGCTGACTTACCTCAACGAGTACGGGCAGGACTCCAAGGTGCTCGCCGGAGGGATGAGCCTCATTCCCTTGATGAAACTTCGCCTCGCGTCACCAAAGTATCTCATTGACATTAATCGAATTTCCAGTCTCGAGTACATCAGAGAGGAAGGCGCGTCGCTCCGCATTGGTCCACTTACAAGGCACCACGCGATCCAAAAATCTGAGCTCCTTGCGCGAAAAGCGAGAATCATGACGGAGGCTGCTTCTTGGATTGGAGATCCGCAGGTGAGAAACAGCGGAACGATCGGCGGGTCTTTGGTGCACGCGGATCCGTCGGCGGACTGGGGGTCCGTGATGATTGCACTCGATGCGTCACTCAAGATGAATAGCTCCAGCGGGGAGAGGTTGGTTAGGGCAGATGAGTTTTTTGTGGATACACTCACCTCCGCGGCAAAAGCTAACGAGCTTCTAACCGAGATTCAGATCCCACTTTCCAAGAATGCGAGCGGCGGCTCTTATCAAAAACTGGAACGCAAGGCGGGAGATTTCGCGACGGTGGGAGTGGCGGCCCAGCTCTCTTTGGATCCCAGCGGCATCTGCGAAATGGTGGGCATCGCTCTTTCATCGGTAGGACCCACGAACATGAGGGCGAAAAAAGCGGAAGCAGTTTTGATGGAAAACGAAGTGACAAAGGCGAAAATTGAAGAAGCGGCTCAGGCAGCGGCGGAGGAATCGAGGCCTGAGGATGACGTGTTGCGGGGCTCGGCGGAGTACAAGAAGGCGATGGTAAGAGTGTTTGCGGATCGCGCGCTGACGCATGCCCTAAACCGAGCGAAAAATATGGAGTAGAGATCGAAATTGGCACAGAAATTATTGGAAAAACCGGCGCGCCTGAAGCACATCCGCGTCAAGGTAAACGGGAAAAACTACGGGACCGTGGTGGAATCGAGGCTGCTCCTTGTGCACTACCTCCGAGAGAATCTGGGACTCACGGGCACGCACGTCGGGTGTGACACCACCAACTGCGGCTCGTGCACGATCATCTTCAACGGCAAATCTGTGAAATCATGCACGATGTTTGCAGTTCAGGCCGAGGGGGCAGAAATCTTGACGATTGAAGGACTAGCGAAGGAGGGAAAACTCCACCCGATCCAGGAGGAGTTCTGGAATAACCACGGGTTGCAGTGTGGCTTTTGCACGCCGGGATTTATCATGCAGGCTTACTGGTTCTTGAAGGAAAATCCGAATCCCACGGACGAGCAGGTGCGGTGGGGGATCTCGGGGAACCTGTGCAGGTGCACCGGGTACCAGAACATCGTGAAGGCGATCCTGGAAGCGGCGAAAGCGCCGGCGAAAATGTAAGAGGTGCATGAAAAATGTCGCAAGTATTTGGTTCCAAAGTGAGGAGACGCGAAGATCCGCGCTACATCCAGGGCTACGGGCATTTTACTGAGGACATCGTAGTTCCCCGACTCGCGCACGCAGTATTTTTGAGGAGTCCGTACGCGCACGCTAAGATCAAGAGCATCCAGACGGAGAAGGCTGGGGCGCAGCCGGGAGTAATCGCGGTATTCACGGGCAAGGACACGGGGCTCGGAGCGGTTCCGACGGCGTGGCCGATCACCAACGCGGACATCAAGATCCCGAAGTACTATCCGCTCGCTGTGGATCGGGTTCGGTACTCCGGAGATCCGGTCGCCGTTCTGGTGGCGCAGAGCTGGGGCGAAGCGCTCGACGCGATAGAGAAAATTGAGGTGGAATACGAGCAGCTTCCAGTGGTGGTAGACGCGGAAAAAGCGATGCAGCCGGGCGCGCCGCAACTGTACGACGAGGTACCCAATAACATTGCTTTCGACTGGAAGGCTGGCGGGGGAGATATCGAGAAGGCCTTCCAGGAAGCCGAGGTCACGATCAAGGAGCGCTTTGTGAACCAGAGGCTCCAGCCCTCCACGATTGAAACTAGGGGAGCCACGGCAGATTATGATCCCGGAACAGGGCAGCTGACGATGTGGATCACGTCCCAGAATCCGCACGTGCATCGGTTTTTGATTTCCGCGATCACAGGTGTTCCGGAAAATAAACTGCGCGTTATTGCAACCGATGTGGGTGGGGGTTTTGGAAGCAAGCTCCCCGTGTACGGCCCCGAGTTTGTGATCGCATGGCTCGCAAAGAAGCTCGAGACGCCTGTGCGGTGGATTGAGGATCGCAGAGAGAACTACCTCTCCACGGACCATGGAAGAGACCACGTTGATTACGTCGAGCTCGCGGCAAAGAAAGACGGTACAGTTCTGGGGATTCGCGTGCACACGATCGCGAACATGGGCGCGTGGCTTTCGACGGCAGGGCCCGGGGTTCCCACCATACTCTTCGGGTTGATCCTCAGCGGCCCCTACAAGATTCCCAGCATCTCATGCCGGGTTCAGGGGGTCCTCACGAACACCATGGCAGTGGATACCTACAGAGGAGCGGGGAGGCCCGAGGCGACCTTCATCATCGAGCGCTTGATGGATCTGCTTGCCCGGGAAGTGAAGATGGATCCCGCCGAGGTGCGGATGAAGAACTTTATCCCGCCGGATGCGTTTCCGTACACTGCTCCCACCGGAATAATCTACGACAGCGGGAACTATGCGCCAGCGATGCAGAAGGCGCTGGAGATGGTCGGGTATGCAGAGTTTCGCAAGGAGCAGGAAAAACTTAGGGCAGAAGGAAAACTTGTGGGAATCGGGATCTCTTCGTACGTCGAGATCTGCGGTTTGGGGCCCTCAGCTGTTGTTCGATCTACCGGCTTTGGTCTGGGGTTGTGGGAGAGCGCAACGGTGCGAGTGCATCCCGGAGGGAAGATCTCCGCGTTCACAGGATCCAGTCCTCACGGGCAGAGCGAGGAGACCACTTTCGCGCAGATCGTGGCAGAGGAATTTGGAGTAAAGTACGAGGACGTGGAGGTGATCCACGGGGACACCGATCAGATCCCGTTCGGCATGGGTACCTACGGGTCGAGGGCTACACCTGTGGGTGGAGCTGCGATCGCAGTGTCGTCACGGAAGGTCATAGAAAAGGCGAAGAAGATTGCAGCGCACCTGATGGAGGCGAGGGAGGAAGATGTGATTCTGGAGGAGGGAAAATTCCACGTGAAAGGATCGAAGGAGCCCTCCAAATCTCTTTCTGAAGTGGCGTACGCGGCGTACGGTGCGGGTGCAAACGAAATTCCCAGGGGTATGGAGCCGGGTCTGGAGAATACCACGTTTTACGATCCGCCTAATTTCGTGTTCCCCTTCGGAACGCACATCTGCATCGCGGAAGTTTCCAAGGACACCGGCGAAGTCAAAATCAAGAAGTACGTCGCGGTAGACGACTGCGGGAAGCAGATCAACCCAATGATCGTGGAAGGGCAGATCCACGGCGGCATCACACAAGGGATCGCGCAGGCGCTCTGGGAGGAATCGGTCTATGATGCAGATGGGAACCTGATCACGGGGACTCTCGTGGATTACGCGGTACCCACGGCGGTGGAAACACCGCACTATGATACTTCGCACACTGAAACTCCCTCCCCCCATAATCCAATAGGGGTGAAAGGGATCGGAGAGGCGGGAACCATAGCGGCTGCTCCGGCAGTAGTTAATGCGGTGGTGGATGCTCTGAGCCATATGGGTGTTACTCACATAGACATGCCGTTGAGATCAGACAAGATCTGGGGTGTTTTGAACACTAAAGGGTAAACTCTATTGAATCGAATAATCACTAAGAATTTTTGATCTTAGGGAAAGATCTTCATTCATTTTTCGTTGGGATTGAGCTTGGTGTCTAGCTCTTCGCGAATTGCCTGCTTAGTTCCTCGCTTCGCAGCCCAATAAACGAAGCAGCCGATTCCTGCAATGATCAGGATGGCAACTAAGATTTGGATTATGAGGTAAAGCCAATTTGGACAGTACTTCCAATTAGACTTGACATAAAGTTCGTTAGAGCAAATAATGTAGGAACTTTTAGGTTTTTCCAAAATCTACCTTTGCAAGGTAAGCTAAATATTCCCTAAATCAATACTGGACGAAGACTCGAAAATGTCAGAAGACCGGAATATCAATTAAGTGCTCGCAGAGTCATCCTTTTCGGAAATCAAAGTGCTTGGAAACCCCGTAGAATCCCGCTCGATTGAGGATGCGGAACGATCCTTTTTCGAAAAGGTGCAGCTCCTCTTAAAGAAGAACGAGCGCAAATCTCACCATAGGAGGAAACGACAACATAGTAAAATTTGCGGAGTCGATGCATCTTATGGCCAAGATAATTCCGCATATGCCGTCGCCTCCGTTCTTGACTCCAAGGATCACAAATTATTAGAGCACTCGGAGTACTCCGGGCACGCTGCCTTTCCTTACGTGCCGGGTCTTTTCTTTTTGAGGGAAGGACCATTCGTCTGCGCAGCCGTTTCGAAATTGAAGTTCCAACCGGACCTCGTCTGTTTCGATGCCCAGGGCCTTGCTCACCCCAGAGGGATGGGCCTTGCTACAATTTGCGGAATGGTACTTGGGATTCCCAGCGTAGGTGTATCAAAGACCAGGCTCGTAGGAGAAACCGAGGAGTACAAGCAAGGGATAAAGAAGCTTGTTAAGGGAGACGCACTTTTAGGTTTCGTCACTACCCATCCTTCGCGGTACTGGAGCCCAGGTTTTTCTGTGACGCTAGGCGAACTCGAACAAATAATCGAGAAGCATGGAAGTATATGCATCCAGTCGATTCAGGAATCCCATCGTCGCGCTGGAAATATGAGAATCGCAAGTGAAAATCCAAAAACAGGCACTCGTCCGCTCACGCAAAATTAATTAGGTTCACGCAGGTTTTCCAGAAATTGAATTGCAAACCGCAACCACCGAGGAACGAATAAGCGATCGAGCTCGCTTCATCAGAACGGAAACCATTCGCCTGATCCAAATCGCAAAGAGCGGCCACTACACTTCGGTCTTTTCTTCCGCCGAGATCCTCGCCACGCTGTATTATCACACGATGAAGTTGTCCAAAGATCCCAA
>JAPCJV010000260.1 GCA_027886785.1 Nitrososphaerota archaeon
CTATAACAATAAGCGAAGGGTGCTCTAACTACCCCTGACATGAAGGGCGATATGCCCCTTTGTAGAGGAGCGACAGAAGACATTGCCAGTGCGGAGGAGTGCATTCCATGATATGCGCCTTCGAATGTTAGAATAGTGTGTTTCTGCCTAATGTATCTCGAGACTTTGGCAGCCGCCTCGTTCGCGTCGCTGCCCGTTATCGAAAAGATAATCTTTGAATTCCCCCTTAGTTTTTCTGGAAGGATCGAGTCAAAGCCTATCAAAAAGTTCGCTCGCCCCTCTGTCGGAACATCCAATCCGTGGACCAATTTCTTAGCTTGGGAAATCATAGCATCGGTAATCTCTGGATTAGTGTATCCCACATTCATCACTCCGGCACCCGAAGTCCAGTCGACAAACAAGTTTCCATCCACATCTCTAAGAGTACCACCTTTGCCGGATTCCCAGGCGGTCGGAAAATACTTCATGTACTTTACAGTATGAGTCTCGTATTTCTCCTGTACAGACCTTATTTTTGCAGCGTTCGGACCAGGGGGCGAAACTTTGATGAGCGGAGCATCAGAATAATTTAGAGCAGATATTTCGTCTTCGGTCAACAAGTCAGACGATGGAGAGGTTATAGTTTCCATAAACGAGTTGCATCGAAGTCGCCTTTATTTATCTTTGCAAGAGTGCCCTCAAAAGATTATTTCAAGAATCGTCACACACTTTTTTCTCCGGCTCGGCTATTGATTAGGAGTCTGCAAATTCTTCAATTAGGTTGCTAAATTTATTGCTCTCTTCTAGAAATGGATAATGACCACTTTCCTCAAAGATGACCAACCTCGAATTAGGAATTCTTTGCACAATGAACTGACCGAGAGAAGTCGGGTAGAAAGGATCGTGCGCCCCGTAACAGACGAGAGTTGGAATGTCAATTTTCTTAAGGACGTCGCGCATGTCTAGATCCATTTGATGGCGGACGCATTTCATTGCAATGTGCATTGGAGTCTCCATATGGATAGATGATATCCAATTAGTCGCTTCCAGGTGGGGCATGTAAAATCCGATTTTGACGAACTCTCTTTCTCGCATAGCTCTATTATCTATCCTTTCGTCGAAGAGATTTTCCAAATACTCGCGGCTCATCGAGTAGGGAAAATCTGGCGCTGAGGCAAGACGTATGGGACCGTTTACAAGGACGAGCTTCGAAATACCATGCTTGCCAAATCTTTCGAAGTACCGTAAGCTTATAGAAACACCCATTGACCAACCAACCAGGATTGCATTTTCGAGACCCTTCTGATCAATCAATTCTTTCAGATCGGAAGAGAATTCATTGAAATCGTAATCCGTATTCGGTTTTCCAGAATCGCCATGTCCTCGATTATCCATTGCAAACGTGCGGAACTTCTTAGCTAGATCTTGAACAGTGCGCTCCCAAAGAGAGTGGCTTCCACACCAGCCGTGAACCAATACAATCGACTTGCCAGAGCCAAACTCTTCATAGTAGATCGAGGTACCGTCAAAGCTCCGGAAATAATTGGGATCTCCTTTAGAGCGGTGATTATTCATCAAGATCCCAAAGAGAAGGATGGGGACTTTTTAGCTCTTGCTCCTTCAGATCTATGATTTCATACCGACAGGAGCAAAGTAGATTTACAAACTGTACGGAAAAAACTGCGTTCTTCCGAAAACAAAGATAAATTTCAGTCAGAAAGCACTTGAGATAAATTACAACAAAACAGTCAGCCAGATTCTTGCAACTCTGTTTGAATCTCTTGATTGATGCCAAAACTCATTAATAGAGTACGCCAATTTTCACGCAGTTTGAGCATGTATCAAAAAGCATCAACGAATGCTGTTTCTAGATCGATTGTAATAATAGCTGTTGTCGTCATCGTACTCATAATCGCTGCTGGATTTTTTGCCCTCAGTAGATCTGGCTCCCCCTCTCTATCCACAAGTACTACATCCACCTCTTCATCGTCGGTGGTTAATTCATCTTCCTCATCCATAAGCTCTATTTCGTTGTCCTCTTCAAACTCTACCATCTCTTCCGGTGGTGGGAGTTCAAATCAAATCGTGATTGACGAACCGAACAACCCCGATAGCTTAGATCCAGCAACTTCGTTTTCTAGCAACGGTGTTGAAATTACGATGAATACGAATATGCCTTTGATCTTCTATGCTAAGGGTAGCTACACACAGTATATTCCAGTTCTTGCGCAATCGTGGAACGAATCTTCAGATGGTAAGACGTACACTTTTGCACTTCGTCAAGATATTCATTTCTCAAACGGAGATCCCTTCAACGCCTATGTAGTGTGGTATAATATCTACCGCGGGCTGGTCACAAACTCCCCAGTAGATTTTGTGTTTGCGTTATACTTCAATTCCTCAGGAGTGACTGCAGGCGATCTGAATTCGTTTAACAACGCCCAAAATAATCCGAGCGGAAACAATACGCTGCTCCAAATAATGCAAAACACCGGAAATGCGGTTACGGTAGTCAATTTTAGTGTTGTCCAGTTCCACTTGACTTATGCCTTCAGTCCCTTCCTTGGGACTGTTGTGGGTCCACCTTGGGAGTTCATTGATCCGTATCTCGTCGGACAGCACGGCGGGGTCGTCGCAAACACTCCAAATTCCTGGATGTCGGTAAACGGCAGTTCCTTCGGAGACGGTCCTTACGTGGTTAAGACATTTATTCCAAACCAGTTCACCATTCTTGTAAGAAATCCGAATTACTGGGCGCAAAACGTCACAGGGAACTACATCTTGGCGCAGGGGGCGATGTCCCAAATTACTTTGAATTACAAAACGGATGAACTGACGAGATCCCTTGACCTAGAAAACAAGAGGGCTCAAGGTGGGATAGTGACATTCAACGACGTCAACAATGTGCTCAAGGCGAGTAGTAGTCTGTACATCCCTAACCTAGGTCCGTCGGGTGATGTGGAGTCCTTCCTTATCAACACGGAGAAGGCACCACTGAATAACACGTTAGTTAGGCAGGCAATTGTAGATTCAATCAATATTACGCAGATCCAGCAATCGGTTTACGAAGGATACATAATTCCGGTAGTCGGACCAGAGCCCACTAACATTCCCTATTACAATAGTTCAATCACGCCGCCATCGTACAACGTAACGAAAGCAAAACAGCTTCTAGTGCAAGCCGGCCATTCTGGAGGAAGCGGTATTCCACCGTTGACACTCGTCTTCCCACAGAGCGAGTATGTCAACCTGATTGCGCAGATTCTTGTGCAGGACTTTGCACAGATCGGTATTACTCTCCAGCCCAAGCAGCTGAGCTACGATACTTACACCTCGGTCGGTGCGATACAAGGAAACCAGTCAGGAGCGCCCAACTTCTACTACAGTGATTGGACTTTCTATCCTGACTTTTCCGGGTACGAGTATCTAATTGACGCTCAGCTCGGCATATTCCCGTATTTCAACAATCAAACAATCCACAGCCTCGTAATCCAAAGTAACTCTGAGCTCAACTCCAATAATAGAGCTCACGAAATTTCTCAGATAATGTTCGATGTCCAGCAACAAGCAGGAGTGATTTGGCTGGGACAAGCGATCGATCTTTTCGAGACGGGTGGGGGCTTTGGTCCTGAAGTGTGGAACCATTGTGTGGGCGGCATGTGGTATAGCGCGGCTTTCATGAGTGTCGATTTCAACTCCCTTTCCTACACATGCACTCCGTAGCGCTACTTTCGGTGAAAAGCTCCGGCACTTCCACTGTTCCAATTTTTGTCCAGCTTGAGTAAAATAGGATCACGACTGCAAGGATAAGGGAGTAAATCAGTTTTTGAGAGAGCGAAAACAGCTTAGAGGACTTTTCCCCCTCATGCCTTTTGTCTTGACCCAAAATCAAGAGCTGGACTTGGAGGGCTTGAAGAGC
>JAPCJV010000261.1 GCA_027886785.1 Nitrososphaerota archaeon
CTACAGACACTACGCCGGGCTAGAAACGAACCTCGAATGGTATAGAGAAAGTATTGAGGGCGCGGGGGATCATGAGGGCAAGCCCTGGGAAGATTTTGATTTCATGGACACGCATAATTTGGTAATCGTGGGAGATCCTGAAACTGTAGCACAGAAAATCGTTCAAACCGTTCAAGAAACTGGAACTAATTATTTCACCGGAATTTTCCATTTTGGATCATTGTCCATCGACACGGCTTCGCACAGCATGGAATTATTCTCAAAAAAAGTGATTCCAAAAGTACAAGATCAGCTGGGAGCATCTTAATGCAGAAAAAGTCGTATCACCGGACATTCTACATTGGCCTGGTTTGAATGGTGTGGGGGCGACCGCCAATTTTTTACAGAAAAAATGTCAAGGGTTTTTCAGTTGCATGAAAATGAAATTGGTGAATTAAGGAAAATCTTTTCCCCTGAATCAGTAGCCATCGTTGGGGCATCCAATACTCCTTCGAAAATTGGCTACATAATAACGGAGAATCTGAAAAATAATTCGAGAAGGGAAATCTATCCGGTTAATCCTCGCGAAAGTGAAGTGCAGGGAATCAAGGCGTTTCCCTCGCTCACTGCGATACCTAATCAGGTTGACTTGGCAGTAATAGCAGTGCCGGCTGCGCGGGTTAACGAGATTATCTCAGACTGTGGAAAGAAAGCGATCAAGTTTGCTTTGGTCATCACCGGGGGATTTGCAGAGTTTGGAGACGCTGGAAAGCGATTATCAGATTCTTTACTTGAAAAAGCCAAAGAAAGCGGTGTTTCTATTGTGGGCCCCAATTCCCTTGGCATTATCTGTAGCTCCTCAAATTTTAGGGCGACATTCAGTCCCGAATTTGAGCAAGGCGGTGATCTCAGCTGTATCTCACAAAGCGGAGGCATATGGCGCGTTGTTTTCGACAGGGCTCACGAACTTGGATTAGGTGTGGAAAAGTATGTTGGGTCGGGAAACGAAATTGATTTGACAACTTCTGACTACTTGAAATATCTTGAAGGTGATGAAAAAACCTCTGCGATCTTGCTTTACATGGAAGGGCTCCAGAATCCTCGGGAATTCTTGCAAGTCGCTTCGCAAGTCACTAAGAAAAAACCGATTATCGCGATAAAGACAGGTGAAACCCAAGCCGGTGCGAGAGTGATACTTACCCATACATCCTCCTTAGCGGGCAAGTCTGAGCTGTACCGAGCACTGTTTAGTCAGTCTGGGGTTGTCGAAGTGAGTGAGACACACGAACTTGTTGACTATGCCAATCTGTTTCGCGGCGTTAAGGACTTCGAGATTGAACCAGGCGTTGCAATTATTAGTGCTGGGGGCGGGCTTTCGATTCTGGCTGCAGACGAATTTAGTAAGGCTGGACTAGATATTCCTTTTTTTTCAAGTCAGGTGCACGATGATTTCAAAAAACATCTCTCGGACGTCTCGATTCTGAATAACCCACTTGACCTTGGGATGACCCCCGTTGATGAAAGGGGGTTCCGCGATCTGACCTACTTCGGAAAAATGGCGTTGAGCCAAGAAAACGTTGGATGGCTCGTATTCATAGACAATGTGGATATCTTTCTCCCCGAAGAATTAGTACCAGCAGCGAAGAATCTGCAAGATAGCTTCCCAACTAAGAGAGTGATCATAGTCTGGTTTGCCACTTCTGCCTCAGAGCACCTTAGAGATGCAATAAAGCAAGCCGGGAAGCTGGGGATACCTGTTTTTACCTCTTTACGAACAGCGTCAAGAGCTGTTTCAGAATACGTGCGGTATGCGAAATGGAGATTCTCGAAAACTGAAGCGCACGCCTAACTATCCTCTTGGAGGTTCCGATTAATTGCCTTTTTTTACCTAACGGGGGGGAAATTAATTTTCTTCGATGAATTCCACGAGTTTGGTATTGAACAACTTTGCTTCTTCCTGAAAGGGAAAGTGTGCGCTGTTCTCAAAGATCGAAAGTTTTCCCTTAGGTAAATGGGATACAATATATTCCGGAAGGGATGAGGGATAGAATCTTTCGTGTCTTCCATAGATTACGAGAGTCGGCACTTGTATTTGCCCCAACAGCGCCCGATGGTCCAGTTTGTCCTGCTCCCTCACACTTTTTATTGCAACATCCAAAGGAGTCTGCATGGCGATGCTCACGAAATAAGCGGCATCTTCCTCGCTTTGTTTAAGATATGACTTTCGACCGAAGGCATACTCTTCGGCAACTCTGTGATCGATTTTTCGCCGGATGTAGCCCTCAAGATCAATTGGAGGAATTCCATGAGGATAATCAGCTGCTTGCGAAAGCTTGATCGGTCCTCCAGTCAGGACAAGTTTTGACACATGTCTCCCACCGTAGTTCTCGAAATAAGATAACGAAACCGACATTCCCATTGACCAGCCGATTAATACTATCTCATTTAGGTTCAAATGCTCAAAGAGATCCGAAAGATCATTTGCAAATTCCTTGAAACTGTAAGAACTCTCTGGTTTGTCAGATTCTCCATGACCACGGAGATCAATCGCCACCACTTGATAACGGTCGCTCAAAGAAAAAATCTGATGGTCCCAAACTCTATGGCTCATCGTCCAGCCGTGGACGAACACTATAGGGCGCCCGGTTCCGCGTACAACATAGTACAGCTGATGCCCTTCCCTGTTTCTAAAAAATGCCATCTGATTTGCAAGAGCTCCGTAATATTATTAGTTTTCTAAGATCACGGGAGATTTGCATAAATTCCATTCGGACCATGGCTGTGTTATTCTATGAAGCATGAGGCTGCCATCTGCTCGTACGCTCTAACTCCGACTAGCCGTGCAAAGCGAGATCGGCTGGAAGAAACACTTTCCTCTGAGGAGTATCTTGGCAGGGTGTTCGAAGATCTAATGGAGAAATCGGGACTCGAAATGAAAGAGGTCGATGGCCAAGGACTCGCAGTTTCTGGAATGGTTACTCCTCATTCTGATATCTGGACTTCTGAAGTTGCTCAGCTACTGGGGGTTCGTCCGAAGTGGCTGATAGCCAGCGACCATGGCGGGGCGTCGGGTCTGAACATGGTAGCTCAGTCCATACTTGCAGTTGAAACCGGGGTGGTCGATCTAGTCGTTTGTCTGGGGGTCGATGCACCTCTTTCTGCAAGTGATTACTCGTTAGTTTCAACAGGATGCATCAGAGATTATGAGAACCCGTCTGGAATCATGGGTCCCAACAGTATGTTTGCTTTCATAATGCGTAGACACATGGAACAATACGGCACCACTGTGGAACAAATCGGCAAGATCGCCGTCGAGCAAAGAAAAAATGCTTTGAGAAATCCGCTGGCATACATGAAGAAGGAGCTCACGATTGACGATTATCTGAGTTCTAAGTTAATTTCGGATCCAATCAAGCTTCTTGATTGTTGTCTGCCAGTCAATCAAGGATTGGGTCTCGTGATCGCAAATTCAAAACTATCAAAGAGGATAACTGACAAGCCGGTTTATCTTGTCGGATTTGAAGAGAGAGACGCGTACTATCATGGCGACATCATGACCCCGGATATTACTTACACTGGAATAGCTGACGCTTCTAGGGCAATTTTCCAAGGAGAAAAGAAAATGTCGATCAGGGATATGGATTTTGCCCAGATGTACGATGACTATTGCATTGCAGTCATCATGCAGCTCGAAGATCTTGGATTTTGCGAAAAAGGCAAGGGAGGAGAATTTGTCGAGAGACACTCTTTAGCATCTGATGGAGACCTCCCAGTCAATACTGGAGGTGGGCAGTTGTCTTCGGGACAGCCCGGTCTCGCTGGGGGATTTGTCCCCGTGGTGGAAGCGGTTATGCAGCTACGGCGGGAGGCAGGAAATAGACAGGTAAGAAACGCAAAGAAGGGATGC
>JAPCJV010000262.1 GCA_027886785.1 Nitrososphaerota archaeon
AAAGATGAGTCCTCCACCTTCATCAATCGGTACTTCCAGCCGCCGCGCGAGGTTAACGGCTCGGAAATCGACGCTATTTTCACACAAACAAGCGAAACAAGATTCTTTTCAGTTAGCTCCGAAAGGGAGTGGAGACTCGCTGGGAAATCGGGTTTCCCCAAATTTCTTTTTTCCCCCTTTACCACGCTAGCCTCCGACATAAACAACCCCTTCGCCTACAAAATCGAAGTAGTCTCTGCCTAAAAAATCATTGCACAGAGATTCCGCAAAGATTATCTGAAATTCTAACTGAGCTTATCCTCCTAAAAGTTCGAACAACGAAAATAGGGTCACTGTGAGTTAGTACCGATGTCGGAAACCATAGCAATTAGAAATGGAACCAAGGACGACCTAGCGCCCATTCTCGAAATTGAAAATAAGTCCTTCGACGACCCCTTCACACTAGACCTATTTGTCACTCTCTTGGGAAGTTTTCCGGAAGGGTTTCGAGTTTCCACCGTTCGCGAAAGGATCGTTGGATATTGTGTGACGTACCCGATGAAACAAAAAAGAGCGATGGTCATTGTCTCCATTGCAGTTCATCCAGATTTCAGAGATCGAGGGATGGGCTCCAACCTCTTGAAAGATTCGATTTCCATCGCAAACAAATTCCGAGATGCGAAAATGATTGACAAGCTCATCCTGCAGGTGGCTGAAGATAATAAGGCCGCGCGGTCGCTATATACAAAATTTGGATTTCAAAATCACTCCCTTATGAGGAACTATTACGGTCGGAGAAAAAACGGAATAGAGATGGAGCTTAATCTCAAACGGTGAGTGGGAGAGAAAGCAATGTTTCGTTTTAACAGCCGACAAAAACAGGTTTGCGTTTTTCGAGAAACGCGGTCGCTCCTTCTTTCTGATCCGCTGTGCTGAAACAAAAACTAAACAAGGTACTCTCGTAATCCAATCCGTCTCTCAGGCCGGTCATTGACCTGTTCAAAGACTCCTTAGCAAAACGCAAAATCAGAGGACTCTTCGAAGAGATTTTTTCTATCAGCTGATCCACGAAGGTCATCATGGAATCCTGATTGGGAAATACGTGATTCAGAAGTCCGAGCTTTAGGGCTTCAGCAGCATCTATCAGATCCCCGGTGTATATCAGTTCCTTCGCTTTCTTTATTCCGATGAGCCGGGGAAGTCTCTGCGTTCCGCCCACACCGGGAATAGCACCGACATTAATCTCTGCCTGCCCGAGCTTTGCGTTCGCCGACGCCACGATGATATCGCAGGACATGGCGAGTTCCAGTCCACCGCCGATCGCAAATCCGTTTACAGCGGCGATGATCGGTTTGGGAAAATTTTCGATTCTCTCCGCTGCACCCTTGCTTATCTTCAGATATTCCAGTGCAAGGAATGGGGTCATGCTCTGAAATATTTTGATGTCGGCGCCCGCGCTGAATGCCTTCTCGCCCGCGCCCGTGAGAACGACGGCTCTCACTGAATCATTTTTCTCCGCCAGATCCAGAGCCGAAAGTATCTCTTTCCGGATCTCCACGTTTAGAGCATTCAGTACTTCGGGACGATTGAGTGTAATTTTGGCGTACTTTTTTTCGGGGAAAACGGAGTAAATTACGAAGTTGAATGTTGGCTCAAGAGTTGCCAAGATCCTTCAGCTTCTCGGAGTTAAGGGCTTATGTGAACCCCGCGCCGGCATAGCTGGCTTCGGGGCCGAGTTCTTCGGCAATACGAATCAATTCGTTGTACTTTGCAGTACGCTCACCCCTAGCGGGAGCTCCAGCCTTTATGAAATGGCTCTCGACTGCTGTAGCCAAGTGTGAAATAAAAGTGTCCTCAGTTTCGCCCGATCTATGAGAAACGATCACTGCGAGCCTTCCCTCCCTGGAGATCTTGATTGCCTCGAGAGTTTCGCTGACGCTGCCGATCTGATTCAGTTTGATTAGAACGGTGTTTGTGGCTTTTAGTTCAATACCCTTTCGTATTCTTTCCGGATTAGTTACATAGAGGTCATCCCCGATTATCTTCACCTTCTTACCCAGTCTGGTTGTCAGCTTCGCGTGATCTTCAAATGCGTCCTCGGAAAATGGATCTTCTAGAGTTAGCACAGGATAGGTCGCCGCAAGATTATCGTAGTAGTCTGCTAGTTCACCCGAATTCATCGACCTTCCATCGATTTGATAAGCGAATGTCTTCGCGTCGTAAAAACTGGAAGATGCTGAGTCCAGGCCCAACTTGATTTGCGATTCATCATACCCGGCAATTCGGATGGCTTGAAGGATTGCGTCCAGAGCGTCCGAAGTTTTGTCGAGAGGTGGCGCGTATCCACCTTCATCTCCCACGTTCGTGGAAGAACTGCCATACTTCTCCTTCAGGATGCTCTTTAGGGCGTGATATACATCGACACCAAACCTGATTCCCTCCGAATAAGATTTAGCTCCGACCGGTTCAATAAGAAACTCTTGCACGGCCAAATTATTTCCGGCATGCTTTCCCCCGTTGATGACATTCATCATGGGTATGGGCATCCTGTATTTTTTCTTCTTTACTAAATACCGATAGAGAGGTACTGCTTGTGAAGCTGCCGCCGCCCTCGCTACCGCCATCGAAACTGACAAAATAGCATTTGCCCCCAAGTTAGATTTGTTTCTCGTTCCGTCCAGTTTCAACATCAGAATGTCAAGAGATTCCTGTTCTAGGGACGAGCGCCCAAGGAGCTTGGGACCGATTTGCTTGTTCACATTTGCAACAGCTTTCAGAACGCTTTTTCCACCGTACACTGATCTTTTTTCATCACGCAACTCCAGAGCTTCGTGAATCCCGGTTGAAGCTCCGGACGGCACGGTGCCTCGCCCCGTCGCACCTCCTCTGAGCAGTATGTCCGTTTCGACGGTAGGATTTCCTCTAGAATCTAGTACCTGTCGGGACGTAACCCTCAGGATGGTGGCCGAGGTATCAAACTCCAGATCTTCAGAAAGATCTACGGAAGTCGTAGTAACCGCTGTTCGATTTCGCTTAGTCGGCCTGGGCAAGTGTAGCTTGATTTACCTCTTCTTTTGGGCTTTCAATTAAACATAATCTGGGTAATTTCCGATTTAGAGTGGTGCAGCTCCGCATAACGAATTGGCCGGGGTAAAGCTCCAATCAGAGTTCGTCTAGGCTTCCCTTTGAAGGCTTTGAGTCTTGTTGCCAGCACGCCCGAACCATTTTTCAGCTTTCTAGGCAATCAATATCGAAGTTAGAACATGTATTCGCAGTCCATAATCCTATAATTGGATTTCAAAGGCCCTAGGCCTGTAGGAAAAAGCGTATTGAGCTTATTCCATGCTGGGAAGCCGCGACCCTCGGTCGAGTATTATCCCAATAACATTGGCAACCTCGTGGTGGGTTCATCAAGGACCTATTCCTTCTTGATGTACGGCAGAGATGACCGCGGCGTCCAGATACAGATTCTCAACACCTTGCACAAAAGAGGTGCGAAAATTCTTTCTCAAACCGGCTATGTCGATGAAAAGACAAGAGAATTTACTTTGTGCGTCTCTTGCGATCTCGGCGAGGTCAGCGTTACCCCTGATGATCTCGTAATTGAGCTTAGGCGGATAAAGTCTGTTAAGAACGCACTTGCTGTTTGCCTGAAAAATCGCATGTTCGACGGTTTCCTCTTTCCTCTCACCATGATGCTGTCGGCAAGAGTAGTAAGCGTAGATTCCAATCTTCCCTTTCTGTTACAAGACCGCCTGAATTCCGAAGAATCCAATCTGGCATTAAGGGATGTGGGCCGAATCTATGCGATCGAAATTGCAAAGCAGGTTAGAAATAAATTGGGCCCAGGGTTTTCCGAAGAAATTGTCGGAGAGAACGTTAAGGATTTTCTGAAAGCCTCGGG
>JAPCJV010000263.1 GCA_027886785.1 Nitrososphaerota archaeon
ATAAGAGGATAGGAAGAAACCTAGCGTAATGGGCTCCGCGTGCTGCCCATGAGTACGGCCGATTTGCGTAGTTTCTGAATATTTTACAGTCAATACAATGAGCGCTGATTCTAGTGTTATGAGATCGGGTATGACCACCCGGGAAATTGCATCTTTGAATCTCAGCGCATTAGCCGTGTCGACGATATCGTATGATGTCGCTGTCAGATGAACGAAAGGTTTCGCCTGGTCCGAGACTTTGTTCCGGAGTACATTCACTAGCGCTCTGATGTCATGTTTGATACGGCGTTCTTCGGCATATACTTCTTCTGCCGTTACCTCCTCCGCGGCTCTTTCGATTTCCTCAGCAACAGACTTTGAACAAACGCCTGCGTCGGCAAGCCGTCTCCCTAGAGCTGCTTCTACGCGTGCTTTGTATTTGACGAAGGCATCCTCGGATAAGAAAGGAAAAAGATCTGGTACTGAATATCGAAAGTCGCTGGGCGAAATTAATTCCGAATATCGGGGAGTGTTCAATTTTTAGGTCAATCTTTCTCCCAGATCCCACGGAGAGTTTTGATCGATTTTACTCGAGCGGGTCAATGCTAATTGGTCTGAGCCAGAACTTCGTCTACGCTAAGCAAACCAAGCGAGTCCAAAGTCTTTTGTCCGGACAAGACCTGAAACGCTCCTATGCATCTCTTAGATATTTGCGATAATACGATTTCCGGCAGGTCGGGAACCTCGCCCTCGCCAGAAAAGCCCTTTCTCAGGAGGAAATCCCGAAGGAATTCCTTGTCAAGACAATTTTTTTCCTGCTTTTCACCAACTTTGTACTTGTCCATCGACCAGAATCGAGCGGAATCATGCGTCGGTGGTTCATCAATCTGGATTAATTCGTCTTTTCCTAGCCGGCCGAATTCCAGTTTGAAATCGGGAATTATGATGCCTTTCAATCGGGCTTCTCTCTTGTAGTACTCAAATAATCGGTAGGTACCTTCCTCTAATTCGTTCCATTCATCCAGCGACACAAGTTTCCTATTCAGAGCCTCCTCTTTCGATAATTCCTGATCGTGACCCACGTCACTCTTGGTCGTCGGGGTCATTATTATTTCTGGAAGTTCTTCAGCGAGCTGCAGTCCTCCAGGTATTTTGACACCGGAAATCTCTCTTGCACCTTTAGAGTACGCCCTCCATGCAGACCCATACAAGTACGCCCTAACTATCCACTCGATATCGATTCTGTTTGCCTTTTTTACCCTTAAGGTGCGATCATCATATTTTGAAATGAAATGATTGGGGAAAACATGTGCGGTTTTCAAAAACCAAAATTCAGACAATTTAGTAAGGGCCACTCCCTTGCCCTCGATACCCTTGGGCATAACAACGTCAAAAGCAGAGATTCTGTCCGTCGCAACAATGAGCAGTTGATCGTCTTCGTCGTAGACATCTCGCACTTTTCCCCTCCGTAATAACTTCTTGTCGCTAAGTTGAGATTGCAATAGTACCGACGTGACTAGACTCACCTATTCTTTTCTCACAAATGATGAGGATTATGCCTTTCCCTTGGTCTCCAAGTCCATCCGCTGCAACTGTACCTTCTTTTCATTTAGCTGGGCGGCAATCTTGTTTCGCAACTCAGGATTTGACAGAGCGAAAATTTGGGCGACATAGTGCCCGGCTTTTACTGGGTCACTGACGAAGGCAACAGGCACGTCAGACGGCGTAAAAGCAGTCGAAAACACTTTTTGAAGGCCCTGCTTTTCAAGATCTGGAGGGCAAGCCACCACAGGAAACATTCTTTGTGCTGCAACGACTCCTGAAAGTGCATCAGAAAGCCCCGCAACGGTAAGAGCCACGATTTCATCGCCACTATCATAATATTCTTTCAAAATTTTTAGGAGATACTCGGGAGTTCTATGGGCGGATGCAATCCTCATATCGGTTGTTATCAAGTACGAGGAAAGAGTTGTCCGAATTTTTTCACAGAACTCAAGATCGCTCTTTGACCCCATGAGAATAATGGCTTTTTGCATGTTACGAGTTTCTAATTTTCAGAAATTATTCTCCACTTTTATGCATATTCGGAATCCAAAAGTTTTCTATGAGGCTTTTTCAATAAGGGCAATTCCAATATCATTGACGTTTGTTCCGGTGGGGCCAGAATTTATCAGGCCATCCTCTACTGATTTGAAGAACGAATGTGAATCGTTTCTCGCTAGGAAAATCTTAGCGTCCAAATTTTTTGCCTTTGCAACAACGAAGGTGTGCGAATCTATGATTGCGCCCGCTGCGTCGGAAAAACCGTCGATTCCATCGGTACCCAGAAAAGCCATCGTAATGCCGTTTTTTTCTTTGAGGGCGTCTAAGGCTGCAAGAGCCTGCTCCAGATTGCGGCCCCCCTTTCCAGTGCCCCTTACTGTCACGGTTGCTTCCCCTCCCCAGACAAACGACGTGGGATTTTTGAATCCGGAATTAGGTTGCTGGATCGATTTACAAAAACTGGCAAAGTCCTCTCCCAGATCTCTAGCTTCTCCACGCCAGGAAGAGCCGAGATAGTAAACTTTGAAGCTTCCTCGCTTTTTCAGAGACTTAACAGAGGCCCTACAAGCGACGGAATTGTCGCCTAAGATGCAGTTCTTGACTTTACTGAAAATTGGATCGCCTACCTTCGGGGTTTCTCGGACCAGTCCCGATTTTCCTTTTCTAAGATGATCCAACACCGCGGGAGGGGCCGAATCTTCGATTCCGTATCTTGATAAAATCTTCAACGCATCTTCATAGGTAGTCGGATCGGGGACTGTTGGGCCGGATGCAATGGATTCGAGAGGATTGCCGATGATATCGGACAGGATGAAAGAAATTACCAGAGCACCGTTCGCATATCTGACAAGCTGTCCTCCCTTTATTCGAGACAGATGCTTCCGCACACAATTTATCTCATCTATTGCCGCACCACTTTTCAAAAGTAAGCTTGTCGTGGCGATCTTTTCTTCTAAACTGATATCCACGGCAGGAAGTGTCATCAAAGCCGAGCCTCCGCCTGAGATCAAACAAAGTACAAGTGAGTCCGCGGTTCCGGTCCCAAGTACCGAGACTATCTTTTCCGTGCTCACAACTCCCTTCAGACTGGGAATGGGATGCGTAGCCTCGTGTAGCTGGACTCTGTTTGTATGAAATTTTTCGGATGTACCTTCAGGAATGGTAACCGAACCCACTAAATCATATGTTTCCGGAATCAACGACTCAATCGTCTCAGCCATACCCCCGCCAGCTTTTCCTCCCCCCACCACGAGGATTTTGTCAAACTTGGAGAGATCCAAAGTAATGGTCAATTGCTTGATCTTCATCTTCCCTCTCGTGATGGATAGGGAGGTTTCCAGAAGTTTTCTAGGCTGAACCGCGGCTATTGCTGACTCCAAAGCGTCGAGCATGATACGTCTGTGGCCCAGATTGTCGTGCCTTAAAATCTCCTTGCGGTTCTTGATCGCGCCGACGAACTTGGATCCTCTAACGTTATTCAATGACTAATTCACGTGTACCGCAAAACGATTCTGAAACGACACGTACAGCTTCTTAGAATTTCATTCAATCAAACCTATTAAAGAAAATTCCAACATTAGAATCGGACAATGAAAGTAAATTGCACCGTGTTACTTTCAGGGGGGCTTGACTCCGCTGTCGCTCTCTACTGGGCGTTGAAAAAGAACTATTCTGTTAGTACGCTATCTTTTGATTATTACCGAAGGACTCAAATGGAAAAAGAAGCAACTCTGGCTCTTGCAAGATTTGTCAATTGCTCTAACAGAACGATCCAACTGGATTTCCTCAAGGAGATCGATGACTCAAAAGAGGACCTGAAAAATAATGCCTTGAAGAAGGCACAGAGCGCGTACAT
>JAPCJV010000264.1 GCA_027886785.1 Nitrososphaerota archaeon
AGCTTTTGCCTCAAGAGCTCGTTGTGGTGCGGTTTTCTATTCTTGTTTCTCTCGTACGTCGCATCTCTAGCGACCGAGACGATCAATACATCTCCGAGGGCCCTTGCCTGTTCGAGAGTTTCTATGTGTCCCGGGTGAAGTATGTCAAAGGCACCACCAGTAAAAACCGCGACTACACTCATTCTGCCCTCGCGGGTCAGGTGAGGAGAGTGATCCGAGATCATGATCAGATTTCTCTTTCTAAGAACAGCCAGATCGGACTCCAGAAGCGCTTCGTCCGTGGAGAGCCTTTGCACAAGGTAGTCCATCGGGTTCATGTCCTCGACAAACTGAGAAGCATAGATCTTAGCCAGTATCGACTTGGTGCGAAAGTCGATCGTGGATTCCAAAGAAGCTTCTGAATCTTAAGCTGGTTTTTCTTTCCTTAAAACGTGTGGGTTTACGTGCGCTCAGAAAAGGGGAACGTACAGCGCTGTATAGGTCCCTAGAATAAATCCCACCAGTAGAATTAACACAGCGATAAAATCCCCCCTCTTTAGCGAAAGATGATAAAGTGACGTCGGCCTTTTCGTCGCGCCATACGCCCGAGAATCCATCGCCTCGGCCAGATCGAGGCTTCGATTGAGAGCTACTGCAATTAGGGGAACGACAATCGGAATAGAGTTTCGCAGTCTCTGTATGAAATTGCCCTTGTCAAATTCGAGCCCCCTGGATCTCTGTGCATCCATTATCTGGAGTGCATCGAGTAGCAATACAGGAACAAACCGAACTGCGATCACAAAGATCATGACGAAATCCGAGGGAAAGCGCAACCATTTCATGACTTGCTCTAACTCATCCGGGGTAGATGTTAGGAAAAAAAGCGAGGTAGCGGAAATGACTGCAAAGAGTCTTACCCCGAAGACAATCGCGTCGTGGGGGGATCGGGGATTGAACACAAAATTTAGCGCGAACGCGATTGCAGAAATGGAAAGGGTGAGTACCATAGACTTTGCGAATTTTCCCAGGATTCTTGCGGCCGCGACCGTAGAAAGTGTAATCGAAATGAGGACCCCCAGTTCCACGATGCTGTGGCTCAATAACGCGATGATGAACAAGGCGAAAGAGATGAGCAATCGTACTCGGGGATCCAATCTGTGAACAACTGTATCTCTTCTGACAAAGAGGAATCCCGACGCTACCCACTGCACTGCCTTTGAATCTCCAGAGGAAAATGGGGACGCTACCCAGAATTGAATTTTAGGACTCGTTCAGCTTCATCGGGCGAAGCCGGATAGGGGTGCTGTAAATCCATGAGCTTCGAAAAATCCACCAGTTGGGGGGGAAGCACTGACGCTTTACTCGTAAAATCAGTATTTCCTAACACGTGCTGTGAGTTCCCGTCTGATGTGATCTCCCCGTTAGCCATGAGGAGGACTCTTGGCTGCAAAGGCCAAACGAATTCAACATCGTGAGTGACCAAGATCACGTTCTTCTTCAAAGCAAGAAGCTGCCGGATCGTATCCGCCAGTTTTTCTTTCTGCTCAGAATCCTGTCCGACCGTCGGCTCATCTAAGATCAGAATGTCCGGATCCCAGGCAAGGACTAGAGCAATGCACAGGCGCTTTTTCTCTCCTCCGCTTAATTCCATGGGAGGTCTCTCTGCGTACTGAGTGAGAGAAAAATCGTCAAGAGCTCCCCTGACTCTTTCGCTGACAATCTTATCTTCCAATCCAAAATTTTTCAGTGCAAACTCGATTTCTTTTCGGACCGATTGAGCGAACAGCTGGTTGTTTGGGTTTTGAAATACGATCCCCACTCTTTTCGACAGTCGGGCAGAAGTCTGCTGCTTAGTATCTTCCCCGAAAACCGTGACCCTACCTCTGCTCGGCTTGAGCAAGCCGTTGATGTGGCGAACGAGAGTAGTTTTTCCGGCGCCGTTGCTGCCTAGGATCGATACCAGTTCCCCCTTGCTGATGCTGAAATTGATGCCTCTCAGTGCAATGTTTCCGTTCGGATGACTGAAGTATACATCCTGAAAGGCTACGACTGTTTCTTCTGGACGGAAACTCCCCTCCGCAATCAAACCCTCGTTTCGACTCCCCTAATTTTTTTGGTACTGAATCATCTGGCTATAGATTTCAGCGATCGAAACAACTCTTGAGAATCCAGCGGGAGTGCGTCCCCTTGCAAAGAAAGTTTTTTGGCCAGTTTTACGATTGTGGGCTCTGTGACCCCGTATCTGGAAACGTCCGTCTCTGATAGCACATCCCTTGGAGCTCCCTGCATGACGATCCTTCCTTCATCCAAGACCACAATCCGATCGCAAATTTTGGCAACTAAATCCAGCCGGTGTTCCACAATCAGAACCGTAATCCCGAGAGTTCTTCGGAGTTCGAGGATCAAGTCGACGAGAGTTTTTGCAGTGAACGGATCCAGAAGAGAAGTGGGTTCGTCGAGGATCAAGATCTTGGGTTTCATGGCTAAAACTCCCGCGATTGCCACGCGTTGTTTTTGCCCGTCGGAAAGTTCGTGAGGTGCTTTCAGAGCGAGAGGTTTGATCTGAAGCAAATCCATCGCCCAATCCACACGGTCCCGGATCTCTTTCGGAGGAAGCGAAAGATTTTCCAGACCAAAGGCAATGTCACGTTCTACGGAAAACATGAAGATCTGATTTTCCGGATTTTGAAAAATGAATCCCACCTTGACCGCGAGCTGACTCATGCTCGAGCTTTCAACGGTTAATCCATCAACGGAGACCTTGCCAGAGTACATCCCGCTATGCTGATGAGGAATGAGGCCGTTGATTGCTCTAAGAAGAGTGCTCTTACCGGATCCTGAATGTCCGGCGATCAGAACTATTTCTTCCCGATTTACGTCAAGACTGACATTCTGCAGTACAGTATTGTTTGATCCAAAATATTTGAAACTAAGATCTTTGATTTCGATAATGTTGGGGCTATTTGTCGAGGCGACAGGTTTGGACAGATTGAACAATTGTGCATGACTCATCCCGTGAAATATTAGCGGTCATTTCGGATTCAATTTGTGTGGGCTAGCGATATTCAATGGATATGCCAGACGGAAACGAAATCGGGAGTAGATTGCCCTCACGACAGTATATCCTAATGGTACAGTATAGAGAACTAACGTGGCATTGAAAAATGCAATCAATGGCAAGATCGGTATCACGCCTGGTGTGGGAATGCTAAATCCGAGAGGGGGAGGAAATGGTAACAAAACGAAATTTACTATCGTCAATACTACAGTACGAACTATTGCCGCTAAAGCGGTTGTAGATGCGGTTATCACCGCAATTCCGACCTTAAATCGCGAAAGTAATTTGTGCCCAGTCGCGATTGAGATTAACGTTACAATAACGGCTATCAAATTGTAAATCGGCCCTGCCCCCAATGATCCTGGATTTACAAGAAGCAGTACCCCAGTGTTTATCAGAGAAGCAATGATACTAGCGCTCAGCCCAAAGATTAGAAGACATGCGACGATCGGTATTTCCCAAATCTCATATATCAAGAATGGAGCGTAAGGAGCTGGAATCTGAATTCGGCTCAAGTTTAAGATTAAGGCGAGAGCGACGAAAAGCGCTATTCCCGTGATAGTTTGAGTCTTTGTTCGTGATGCTAACTTCTGAACTTTGTCGATCTGGCCCATTATGATGCCAAATGCTCTTTGAACTGTAATAAATTTATTGTAATCACCATTTTTTTGGTAACCTGCTCTTTAGATTCTGTATTAAGTAACCGGAAAGTACTTTAGGTTCAATTTTTCCTGAGATCGAAGCCGCGGTGGAATGGCCGCCTCCAACGATTCCAAAATGCTCCGCAGCCTTTCTTATTTCGACAGCTAGATCTATTCCGGTGTCTTTCTGGAGC